>JBPEWS010000099.1:0-2809 GCA_052032465.1 Pseudomonadales bacterium | reverse complement strand
GCAATCACCAGTGGTTGTTCACTAAGGCCGTCGAGCTGTGTTTGCATACGGTATTGTCTGGGGGCTAATGGAGCTTGTAGATCAGGGTCAACAATGGTGCTGGTTTTATTTTGCAGGTTTTGCTGCAGGCCTTGGTAATAGGCCTTGCTAAAATCAGGCAGCCAGCGCTTAGCTAGCCCGCGATGACGAGCAAAGCTCAGTAGCGCCAATATTAAGCGCGGGAATATACCGTAGATCAACATGCAGCCGCTCAGCAAGCTGGCCCATGCAGCAGCACTTGCTAGCTCTGGTGTTAGCTCGCTGCCTTGGATTTGTTCTAGGTTTGGTGTGCTAAAGCCAACCATATTAGGCAGTGCGCTTAGGCCGTTGGTCAGTGCGATAAAGGCATCTTGGCTTAACAGGGTGCTTTCCCAAACAAACTGGTATTGCTGTGTGCTCATCAAAAACAGGGTATACAGCCAAGCACCGAGTAAAAAACTCACCCAGTTAAAGTGAATTAAGCTATGCAGCAGCCACTGCCCAGGACGACTATGGCTAATAAAGTCCAGCCAGGTGATTAGGGCAGACTTGCTGCTGGCTGATTTTGCACTATCGAATTGTAATTTCGTTTGAAGCCATTTCCATAACAAGCTCAGCGGGCTGGCTTGAGTTTTGAACATTAAAGACAGGAGCCAGAGCAGCAGCATGAGTGTATTAACACCCAAAAATGAAACAATCAGCTGATAGAAGTTCAGCACGCGAGTTTGCGTATCAAGCAAGCTATTTGCGGCGAAGATGCCCAGAACAAAGGAAAAAGCAAACAAAACCAAAGCAGATAAAAAGCCACGCTGATGCAGGGTATTTAAACTTCTTGCTAAGGACTTATTGGTGTCCAAAAACTGGGCGCGCAGTGTGAGCTTGTCGGTGAACGGTTTCTCGCTTTGAGCGGCTAGCTGGTTAGCCACTAGTGGGTCCGTTTCAAATTCAGCTATCGCTTCGTAGTGGCGAACGGCTTCCCAGTAGAGTTTCTCGTGAATCTGTGTCATGGATGCTATTATACTGCGGTCTTTAAAGAAAAATAACGTGCAAAATAGTAGGGGAGTTATGAAGGAAGTACAAACAATTTTGGGCCAACGCCTTCAGGCGCGTTTCGATTTGTCGCATGTCGAGGTGATCAATGAAAGCTTTATGCACAATGTGCCCGACGATGCTGAGACACATTTTAAAGTGGTATTGGTGTCAGAAGATTTTACCGATTTAAACCGAGTAAAACGACATCAGGAAGTTTACGCGCTGGTTAAAGACTTAATGCCTAAGCCGATTCATGCCTTAGCGATTCATGCCTACACTCAGTCAGAATGGCAGGGCATTAGCCCAGATTCGCCAAATTGCTTAGGTGGCAAAGCCAAAGAGGTGAAATCTTAAAAAGAGCGCAAAAAAAAGGGCATCACATAGATGCCCCTTATTATTTAGCTTAGCTTGAGTCTCAAGGCTTAGCCTAGAAGGTGAGCGATCGCATCGCGCTCTTCTCTTAGCTCTTTCTCAGTCGCGTCAATCTTAGACTGAGAGAACTCATTGATGTCGATACCTTGAACGATTTCCCAGTCGCCGTTTTTGCAAACACATGGGAATGAGAAGATTAGACCTTCTTCAACACCGTATGAACCGTCTGAGTATACGCCCATGCTCATGTAGTCGCCTTCAGGTGTGCCTAGCGCCCAATCACGCATGTGGTCAATTGCCGCGTTTGCAGCAGAGGCCGCAGAAGATGCGCCACGCGCTTTAATGATCGCAGCACCACGTTGCTGAACGGTTGGGATGAAGTCTTCTTCGTACCAAGCTTGATCGATCATATCGATAGCCGGCTTGCCTTCAACCAATGTGTTGTGGATATCAGGGTACTGAGTTGCTGAGTGGTTACCCCAGATAATCATTTTCTCGATATCATTGATGCTTGTACCGGTTTTGTTCGCTAGCTGAGAAAGCGCACGGTTGTGATCAAGACGAGTCATCGCTGTAAAGTTACGAGGATCAAGATCAGGTGCATTACGCTGAGCGATTAATGCGTTTGTGTTTGCTGGGTTACCAACAACAAGAACCTTAATGTCGCGGCTTGCAACTTCATTCATTGCTTTACCTTGAGCCGAGAAGATTGCAGCGTTTGCTTCAAGCAAGTCTTTACGCTCCATACCTGGACCACGTGGACGAGCGCCAACAAGCAACGCGTAGTCTACGTCTTTGAAACCGACCATAGGATCATCGCTAAGTACCATGTCTTGTAGCAATGGGAATGCACAGTCTTCAAGTTCCATAGCAACACCTTTTAGTGCTTCCATCGCTGGAGTGATCTCTAGCATGTGAAGAATCACAGGTTGGTCATCACCCAATAGTTGACCAGAAGCAATACGGAAAAGCAAAGAATAGCTAATTTGACCAGCTGCGCCAGTAACGGCAACGCGTACAGGTTGTTTCATGAAAAATCTCCTAAGATGAATCAAGGAATTGAGGCTGTCCCAGCGGTGGAAATGCTTTGCCCCAGAAAAAAGTGTGGGGATTATAACGAAAATCATCGCTTTTCGCATGGCCTATTTTTACTTATTTTTACATTGCAAGACGAAGTCAGTTGAGTTTTCGTGAATTGTCACAAACTGCCTCACATTCTGGTGGGTGAATATGTTATGGTAGAAGGTAAAGAAATTACGAGGAAAGTCGAGTTGAAATACCTGCGTTTTACAAGCATCGTGATCTTGATGCTGTCCTTATTTGGCTGTGCGGCGACGTGGACAGTTCCGCAATCTCAAAGTCATTTTGGCCAGACAACCAGCATTAT
>JBPEWS010000098.1:0-3482 GCA_052032465.1 Pseudomonadales bacterium | reverse complement strand
CGGCCTAAACGTCGAAACGCGCCAGAAAAAAGAATTTTATCGTGATCGCGGTGAAACGGCGTGCGAAATGTCGCCTGCTCCCCCAGTGAGTGCTCCCCCACTCGGCGCGGATCCAACAGCTGTTGCCAATCCATCGTAGTGATCACTGATCGCTCCTATTTTAGGCTTAGAATTTAAGCGTAGAAAGTCAGCAACTGCTGCTGATAATTCCACAGCGCCAGCGGCTTCTCACGAAAATCGCTTCGGCTAAACTGCAGCAAATAGCCATTGGCTAGGCTGACCAATAGACTCGCCGTTTCTTTTGCAGTTTGTTTTAGGCTCAGGCTTTGCTCAAGCTCCGCTTGACGAATCATTTGGCGCAGCTCCGTTTCATAACGGTCGAAAAACTGCTGAACTCGCTCACGCAGGCGCGGCTTTTCACCGACTAACACTTCGCTGGTTAATAGACGCACCATACCCGGGTTTTGCTCTGCGAAAGCTAAAAGTACATAAACTGAATCTAAGCATTTTTGCCGAAGATCGGCGTCTTTTGCGACTATTTGATGCAATAAGCCGAACATAGACTGCTCAACATACTCCATCAAGCCTTCATACATTTTCGCCTTGCTAGGGAAGTGTCGATACAAAGCGGCCTCGGTCACACCCACCTGCTCGGCTAATTTAGCCGTTGTGATTTTCGGCAGCGGTTTTTCTCCCAGCATGCGCATTAATGCCTCTAGGATCTGCTGCTTACGCTCTTGTTTTGCCACGACGTTGCTCATGCTGGCTCCACCTTGCTATAGCCCTCACCCGTAATGAGTGTACCAACACCGTGATCGGTCAGAATCTCCAGCACTAGGGCGTGAGCCACGCGACCATCAATAATATGCGATGCCTTTACGCCATGATTAACCGCCGATAAGGCGCAGTTAATCTTCGGCAGCATGCCGCCATAAATCGTTCCGTCCTCAATCAGGGCATCCACATCCGGCACCGTTAAGCCCGTTAAAACTTGGCCTTGCTTATCCTGTAAGCCCGCGACATTGGTAAGCAGAATAAGCTTTTCCGCATTGAGCTTTTCCGCTAGTTTTCCTGCCACTAAATCAGCATTGATATTATAAGAATTACCTTCAGCGTCCACACCCACGGGCGCTACCACTGGAATGAAGTCACCGTTAACCAACATGTCAATCACCTCAGGCTGGATGCTTTCCACTTCGCCCACATGACCAATATCGATCAGCTCAGAAACCTTGTTTTCAGGTGCATCTGGGTCAACCACTTTCAGCTTTTTGGCATGAATCAGCCCGCCATCCTTGCCCGTTAAGCCCACGGCTTTTCCACCTGCACTGTTAATCAGGTTAACAATTTCCTTATTCACCATACCGCCCAGCACCATTTCTACCACGCTCATGGTTTCGCGGTCAGTCACGCGCATGCCAGCGACAAATTCGGTCTGCTTACCAATGCGGTTAAGCGCCATACCAATTTGCGGGCCACCGCCATGAACAACAATCGGGTTGATACCAACAGCTTTTAATAGCACGACGTCTCGGGCAAAGCTGGCCTTCAGCTCATCTTCTGTCATGGCATTACCGCCATATTTAATAACGATGGTTTTACCAGCAAATTTTTGCAAATACGGCAGCGCTTCAATCAGTGCACGTGCACGAGCTTCCGGGTTAAAACTCGGTTTAACGTCTGTCATAGTGATCTGTTCCTAGAATAAATTAATGAGTGCCTGTCGAGCCGAAGCCACCTGAGCCACGCTCTGAGTCTTCACCGAACTCGTTCACCACGGCAAAGTCTGCAATAGCCACTGGCACCAAAACATATTGAGCAATGCGCTCACCTGGCTCAACGGTGTAAGGCACCGTGCTTCGGTTCCATAATGAAACCATAAGCTGGCCTTGATAGTCCGAATCAATCAAGCCGACCAAATTGCCTAAAACCACGCCATGCTTGTGACCCAAGCCTGAGCGAGGCAAAATCAAGCCCGCAAAATCAGGGTTGCCAATATGGATAGAAATACCTGTCGGGATCAGCTCGCAGGCCCCAGGCTCCAAGGTAATTGGCGAGTCGATACAAGCGCCAAGGTCAAAGCCCGCAGCGCCAGCGGTTTTATAGGCCGGCATAGGAAATTCATTACCAATGCGCGGATCAAGGATTTTTAATTCTACAGGTTGGTTCATAGGTTTCTTTTTTATCTCATCAATCAGTTAAAGGTTGGGAGGATAGCTGCTGAGCGATAAGCTCAATCAGCTGGCGAGCAACTTGTATTTTAGAAGCCTGAGCAATCGGAAATTGCGCCTCTTTTGACAAAACCATCAGCGCATTTTGATCACTTGCAAAGCCAATCGCTTGGTCGGATACGTCATTAACCGCGATCAAATCCAGCTGTTTTCGCTCCAGCTTGCCACGACCATATTCGAGCACATTGCGAGTTTCAGCGGCAAAGCCCACGCAAAACGGACGCTCCGCTTTACCTGATACCTCAGCCAGAATATCAGGGTTTCGCTCAAGCTGAATCTGCCAATCACCATCAGATTTTTTGACTTTTTCATCAGCGCAACGTTTTGGGCGATAGTCGGCAACCGCTGCGGCCGCAATAAACACATCAGCATCCGCAACAGCCTTCATAACCGCCTCATGCATCTCGACAGCAGACTCAACTGCAACCCTAGTAACACGCTCAGGCGCTGCAAGATTCGTCGGTCCAGACACCAGCGTGACATAAGCGCCAGCTTCCTGCGCTGCTTGAGCTAATGCATAACCCATTTTGCCCGTACTGAAATTACTCAAAAAGCGAACAGGATCGATTCGCTCCCGAGTTGGCCCTGCCGTAATCACGACCTTTTTGCCAGCTAACTGGTTTGTTTCAAACTGTGCGGCTAGGCGTTCAACTAACTCATCAACCTCTAATAAACGACCAAAACCCACATCGCCACAGGCCTGCTCACCTGCGCCCGGGCCAAAAAACTCATAGCCCAATGTCATTAATTTTTGCGCATTGGCCTGGGTTGCTTCGTGGCCCCACATCGCTTGGTTCATCGCAGGTGCCAGAAAAACAGGCGCCTCTGTCGCCAAGCACAACGTTGATAACAAATCATGGCTCAAGCCCTGAGCCAGATTAGCCAACACATTAGCCGATGCCGGTGCAACCAAAATAGCATCCGCCCACTTAGCCAGCTCAATATGGCCCATCGATAGCTCCGCCTCGCTATCCATAATTTCTGTTCGTACCGGCTCGCCGGATAAAGCCTGCATGGTCATGGGCGTAATAAATGACTGCGCATTTTGAGTCATCACCACGATAACCTCGGCTCCTGCCTTTTTGAGCAAACGCACGATTTCAGCCGATTTATACGCCGCAATACTGCCTGAAATGCCGACAATAATGCGTCTATTGACGAGACTAAGCATGTTTGATTACACTTTTTTAAAGCGCTCATGTTAGCGCTTACTGACACGGAAAGTAAAGTACTGAGAGGGATCATGGCAAT
>JBPEWS010000097.1:0-4584 GCA_052032465.1 Pseudomonadales bacterium | reverse complement strand
ACTCGCGCAGAGCTGTATGAATTCCTAAATTACCATGCATTTGAGCAGAAGCTGGATGCACTTTTTAATGAGTCTAAGTAAGTCATAACGAGGAGATTAAGAACATGGCAAAACAACTTTCAGGCGCTGGCCTTCGCGGTCAAGTTGCTGGCAAAACCGCTCTTTCAACCGTTGGCGTTTCAGGCTCTGGTCTGACTTATCGTGGTTATGACGTTAAAGACTTAGCAGAAAACTGCATCTTTGAAGAAGTCGCTTACTTGATTCTTAAAGGCAAGCTGCCAAACCAAGCTGAACTCGATGCTTACAAGGCCGAGCTTAAAGGTATGCGCGACCTTCCTCAGGCACTTAAAGAAGTGCTAGAGCGCATCCCTGCTGATGCTCACCCAATGGACGTGATGCGCACGGGCTGCTCAATGCTCGGCAACCTTGAAGGCGAAGACACAACTGAAATGGGCGTTTTCCCTGATCAGCAAGAAAAAACTGACCGTATGCTAGCGGCTTTCCCTGGCATTATTTGTTATTGGTACCGCTTCAGCCACGATGGCGTGCGTATCGATACGGATTTGGACGATGAAACGATCGGTGGCCATTTCTTGCATATGCTTCACGGCAAAAAGCCAAGCGAGCTGCATGAGCGTGTAATGAACGTTTCATTGATTCTTTATGCAGAGCATGAGTTCAATGCATCAACATTTACGGCGCGTGTTTGTGCTTCAACATTATCAGATATTTTCTCGTGCATTACTGGCGCGATCGGCTCTCTTCGTGGTCCACTTCATGGTGGTGCTAACGAAGCCGCAATGGAGCTTATTGAAAAGATGAACGATGCGGATCACGCAGAAGAAACCCTGATGGGTATGCTTGAGCGCAAAGAGAAAATCATGGGCTTTGGCCACGCGATCTACAGCGAGTCTGACCCACGTAACGTGATCATCAAAGGCTGGTCTGAGCAGCTGGCTAAAGAAGTGGGCGATGAAACACTTTATCCTGTTTCTGTTCGCTGTGAAGAAGTGATGTGGCGTGAGAAAAAACTTTTCTGTAACGCTGATTTCTTCCATGCCTCGGCTTATAACTTCATGGGCATTCCTACGAAGTTGTTCACGCCGATCTTTGTTATGTCTCGTCTAACAGGCTGGGCTGCTCACGTGATGGAGCAACGTGCAGATAACCGCATTATCCGCCCAAGCGCTGAATATACGGGCGAAGACCTTCGCGACGTAACGCCGATCGCTGAGCGCGCATAAAAATAACCGAAAAGGCCTGCATGTCAGGCCTTTTTTTGATGTTGAATTCTCAAATTGAATGAAGAACGCTTTATGAACACGAATTATCGCAAACCGCTTCCAAATACTGATTTGGATTATTTTGATACTCGCCAAGCTGTTGAGGACATCCAGCCTGGTGCCTATGACAAACTGCCGTACACCTCGAAAATTTTGGCAGAGCAATTGGTACGCCGCTGCGAGCCTGAGGTGCTGACTGACTCACTCAAACAGTTGATTGAGCGCAAACGTGATTTGGACTTCCCATGGTATCCTGCGCGTGTGGTTTGCCATGATATTTTGGGGCAAACAGCACTGGTTGACCTCGCGGGTCTGCGTGATGCGATTGCTGAACAAGGCGGCGATCCAGCTAAAGTGAATCCGGTTGTACCGACGCAGTTGATTGTTGACCACTCGCTTGCAGTTGAGCACCCAGGTTTTGAAGAAAACGCATTTGAGAAAAACCGTGCGGTAGAAGAGCGTCGTAACGAAGACCGCTTCCACTTTATTAACTGGACAAAAACTGCGTTTGAAAACATTGATGTAATTCCCCCGGGCAACGGCATCATGCACCAAATCAACTTGGAAAAAATGTCGCCAGTGGTACAGGTGCGTGGCGAAGGCGCGGGCAAACGCGTGGCATTCCCTGATACGTGCGTGGGCACAGACAGCCATACGCCAATGGTTGATGCGCTTGGCGTTATCTCCGTAGGTGTTGGTGGCTTGGAAGCTGAAAGTGTGATGTTAGGCCGTCCATCGTATATGCGCTTGCCGGACATCGTGGGTGTTGAGCTAGTTGGCCAGTTAGCACCGGGCATTATTGGTACAGATCTGGTATTGGCGCTAACACAATTCTTACGTCAAGAGCGCGTTGTCGGTGCTTACCTTGAGTTCTTTGGTGAAGGTGCATCGTCTTTGAGCTTGGGTGATCGTGCAACGATTGCCAACATGACGCCTGAATATGGCGCAACGGCTGCGATGTTCTCGATTGATGAGAAGACCATTGATTATCTTCGCCTAACAGGCCGTGAAGAAGAGCAAGTGCAACTCGTTGAGCACTTTGCTAAGCACACGGGTTTGTGGTCGGACACATTAAAAGATGCCGAATATGAGCGTGTATTGCGCTTTGATATGTCTACGGTTGGCCGCAACTTGGCAGGCCCATCAAATCCACACGCGCTACTACCGACAGCCGACTTGGCTGCTCGCGGTATTGCCGCTGATTACACCGAAGAAGAAGGCCTGATGCCTGATGGCGCGGTGATTATCGCAGCGATTACGAGCTGTACGAACACGTCGAACCCACGCAATATTATCGCGGCGGGCTTGTTGGCACGTAATGCCAATAAGCTAGGCCTCACGCGCAAGCCGTGGGTTAAATCATCACTCGCACCGGGTTCTAAAACCGTAAAGCTGTATCTGGAAGACAGTAATTTATTGCCAGAGCTTCAGCAGCTGGGTTTTGATGTAGTGGCATTTGCCTGTACGACCTGTAACGGCATGAGTGGCGCGCTTGATCCGAAGATTCAAGAAGAAGTCGTCAGCCGCGACCTGTATTCAACGGCTGTACTTTCGGGTAACCGTAACTTTGACGGTCGTATTCACCCGTATGCGAAGCAAGCATTCTTGGCATCGCCACCGTTGGTTGTTGCCTACGCAATTGTAGGTTCTATCCGTTTTGACATTGAAAAAGACGCGCTAGGCACTGATGCACAGGGCAACCCGATTTATCTGAAAGATATTTGGCCAAGCGATGACGAAATCACGGAAATCATGAATGCTTCGGTTAAACCTGAGCAATTCCGTAAAGTCTATATTCCGATGTTTGAAGCAACAGGCGAAAACGAGAAAGGCGACCCGCTGTATGACTGGCGTCCAATGAGTACCTACATTCGCCGTCCGCCTTACTGGGAAGGCGCATTGGCTGGTGAGCGCACCATGAAAGGCATGCGTCCGCTGGCGGTGTTACCTGACAATATCACGACTGACCACTTGTCGCCGTCGAACGCGATTTTGGCTTCGAGTGCTGCGGGTGAATACTTGGCGAAAATGGGCTTGCCAGAGGAAGACTTTAACTCGTATGCAACGCACCGTGGCGACCACTTAACTGCGCAACGTGCAACGTTCGCTAACCCTAAGCTTATGAACGAAATGGTGCTGGATGAAAATGGCGAAGTGCGTCAAGGTTCACTGGCGCGTATCGAGCCAGAGGGCAATGTCGTGCGTATGTGGGAAGCTATCGAGACGTATATGGAGCGCAAACAGCCGCTGATTATCGTTGCTGGTGCTGACTACGGTCAAGGCTCATCACGCGACTGGGCGGCGAAAGGCGTGCGCTTGGCGGGCGTTGAAGTGATTGCTGCCGAAGGCTTTGAGCGTATTCACCGTACCAACTTGATTGGTATGGGCGTGTTGCCATTGCAGTTTGAAGCGGGCACAACGCGCAAAACACTGGAGCTTGATGGCACAGAAACCTATGACGTTGAGGGTGAAATTGCCGCAGGTGGTACGATGACGCTAGTGATTAACCGTGCCAATGGTGAGCAGGTCAAAGTGCCGATGCTTAGCCGCTTGGATACGGAAGATGAGGTCACAACCTACAGTGCAGGCGGTTTGCTACAACGCTTTGCTAAGGACTTTATCGAGTCTTCAGTCGCTTAATTGCGCAAACGCCTAGTTGCTGAGTTGCAAGGCCCAGCAGCTAGGCTTATTACTCGCTATTGCGAGCACAGCGAAGCAATCTAAGCTCGGCGTTTAAAATTCGTCATTGCGAGCAGAGCGAAGCAATCTAAGTGCGGCGTTTACTACTCGTCATTGCGAGAAAACGTTGCGCTTCGCAATGACATACATTTCGCAATAAGATGTATTCCGTAATGAGACGTATGATGAGGCGGATTGAGCAGTGACACTTTTTCAGAATATTCGTATTCGCGTGTATGGCTGCTGATTACTTGTCTAGGCGAACACGCAGAATCAAACCATCAAACTAATTTGAGAACCTTATGAGCCACAAACCTCAAATCACAATTCCTGCCACGTATGTGCGCGGCGGCACATCAAAAGGTGTGTTTTTTAACCTTGCTGACTTACCCGAGGCAGCACAAACACCCGGCGCGATTCGCGATCAATTATTGCTGCGCGTCATTGGTAGCCCTGATCCATACGCCAAGCACACTGACGGCATGGGCGGCGCGACTTCAAGCACCAGCAAAACGGTGATTTTGAGTAAGAGCGACCAAGCCGACCACGATGTAAATTACCTATTCGGTCAAGTCGCCATCGATAAGCCGTTTATCGATTGGGGCGGAAACTGCGGTAATTT
>JBPEWS010000096.1:0-4087 GCA_052032465.1 Pseudomonadales bacterium | reverse complement strand
GTTAGATAAGAAGGTTACGTTTTCACTCAAAAAACCGATAAAATAACGGCTTTTACAGTTTGGATTTAGGATTATGTCTGCTCAAAGCGATATTCAGCAAGCACTCGAAATTATCGAACGCGGCGCCGATGAGATTTTAGTTAAAGATGCGCTGATCGAAAAGCTTAAAACAGGGAAGCCCCTGCGCGTCAAAGCCGGCTTTGATCCTACCGCACCAGACCTACACTTAGGCCATACCGTATTGCTCAACAAGCTTAAGCAATTCCAAGACCTCGGGCACCAGGTGATTTTTTTGATCGGCGACTTCACTGGCAAAATTGGTGATCCAACAGGCAAAAATGCCACACGCCCGCCGTTGACCGATGAAGATGTCAAACGCAACGCCCAGACCTATCAAGACCAAGTCTTCAAAATTCTCGATCCCGCGAAAACCGAAGTTCGCTTTAACTCAGAATGGATGGACAAACTCAGCGCGGCCGACATGATCAAACTCGCCGGGCAATACAGCGTGGCGCGCATGCTGGAGCGCGATGATTTTAATAAGCGCTTTAATAGCGAACAAAGCATTGCCATTCACGAATTTCTCTACCCTTTGGTTCAAGGCTATGACTCGGTTGCACTTGAGGCCGATATCGAGCTTGGCGGAACAGACCAGCGCTTCAACCTACTCATGGGCCGTCATTTGCAGCGCGTTTACGGTCAGGCGCAGCAAGATGTACTCATGATGCCATTACTTGAAGGTTTAGACGGTGAAAAGAAAATGTCTAAATCCTTGGGTAACTATATTGGCATTAACGAAGCACCTGGCGTTATGTATCAAAAAATTCTCTCTATGCCTGATAGCCTTATCTGGCGTTATTTTGAGCTACTCAGCTTTAAACCCATGTCAGAAATCAACGACTTAAAGGCATCCGTTGAGGCAGGCGAAAACCCGCAAACGGTAAAAATCCTGCTGGCTAAAGAGCTCATTACCCGCTTCCACGATGCGGAGGCGGCCGAGTCAGCGGCAAACTCAGCGGGCAACCGAGTAGGTTTGGGCGATATTCCCGACAATGTGCCTGAGGTGACCATCAGCAGTGATGGCGAAGATCAAGTGCATATTATTTCTGCTTTGCGTAAAGCCAAGCTCGTCGCCAATGCGGCGGCGGCCAAAGATGTCTTTAAACGCGGTGCTTGCTACATTGATGGCGAGCAAGCCAGTGCCGAAGTCTTTCTGCAAGCAGGAAGCAGCCAAGTGATTCAGGCTGGGAAAAAGAAAATTGCTCGTGTTACGGTCAGTTTATAAGCCCAATAGATAGACTAGCCGAGCATAAGCCCATGAACATCGTCCTCTTCGAACCTGAAATTGCGCCTAATACAGGCAATATTATTCGCCTCTGTGCCAACACAGGTTTTCGCCTGCATTTAATCGAGCCTTTGGGTTTTGATATGGAAGAAAAGAAGCTGCGCCGTGCAGGGCTAGATTATGCCGAGTACGCGCAGGTAAAGCGCTATGCTAACCTTGAGGTCTTTAAGGCCGAGCATCCTGAGCTCAAGCTATTTGCTTTTACGACTAAGGCCTCACAGTTTCACACTGAAGCGCAGTATGATAGCCAAAGCGCTTTATTATTTGGCCCTGAAACTCGTGGACTGCCCGATGAGCTCATTCAAAGCCTACCCGATGACCAGCGCATACGCCTGCCCATGCTTCCTGAACGACGAAGCTTGAATTTATCGAATGCCGTCGCCATTGCTACTTATGAATGTTGGCGACAATTTGGGTTTGCTAACGCCACATAAACCACCAGAGACATTATGAATACTGTTTTACCGCTTGCTGACTTTGACCAAGTTGATCCTGCCACATTAGAGGCAACATTAGATCAACATATTAAAACCATTAACCAAGCCATTGAGGCTGTCTGCGCCGAAGAGCAACCCACTTGGGCAAACACTATTGCCAAGCTAGATGAAGCCTTTGATGCGCTCAATAGCTTTTGGTCACCTGTTAGTCATTTAAACGCGGTCAAGCAATCCGAAGCTCTGCGCAATGCTTATGAGCCTTGCATTCCTAAACTATCCGAGCTGTACACTCGCATGGGCCAAAACGAGGCCTTATTCAGCGTCTATCAGTCTTTGGCCGACAGCGATGAGTATTTGCAATATAGCCCCGCGCAAAAAGCCACGATCAAAAAAGCCTTACGTGATTTTGAGCTGTCAGGCGTTGCACTACCAGCTGAGAAAAAGGCACAATTTGCCACATTGAGCAGTGAGCTATCGCAATTAGCCAATCAGTTCAGCAATAATGTCTTAGATGCCACACAAGCATGGTATTTCCACACCGATAAAGTCGATGATCTTGCCGGCATCCCTGACTCAGCACTAGCACTCTTTGAGCAGCAAGCCCAAGCACGATCACTGCCTGGCTATGTGGTCACACTTGATTTTCCGTGTTACTTCCCTGTACTTCAATTTGCTGACAACCGCGAATTACGACAAGCTGTTTATCGTGCCTACGCCACCAGAGCCTCTGCTTTGAGCCAAGACCTCGATGGCCAAATCGATGCGCAGTTTGATAATACCCAGATCATGAAAACCTTACTGGAAAAGCGTCAAGCACTCGCACAGTTGCTCGATTTTGACAATTTTGCAGAGCTCTCTCTCGCCAAGAAAATGGCTACTAATGTGCCCGAAGTCATGGACTTCTTATCGCTGCTAGCCGACAAGAGCCGAACCGCTGCAGAGCAGGAATTTGCCGAGCTTTGTGCATTTGCAAAAGAGCTCGACGGCATCGCCGACTTGCAAGCTTGGGATATGAGCTATTACAGCGAAAAGCTCAAAGAGCAGCGTTATTCTCTGAACCAAGAGCAAGTAAAGGCTTACTTCCCCTACCCGAAGGTGGTTTCAGGGTTATTTAGTATTGTCAGCAAGCTCTTTGCGCTGCGCATCGAAGCGGACGAGAGCGTAGCGACCTATCACGAAGATGTCTGTTTTTATCGCGTGTTTGACCAACAAAACACACTGATCGCTGGTTTTTATCTTGACCCTTATGCCCGTCAGCAAAAACGAGGCGGCGCTTGGATGAATGATTTTTCAAGCCGACATCAAACCAGCAACCAGCTTCAGCTGCCCGTTGCCTACTTAACTTGTAATTTCACGCCGCCAGTGGGCGAGCAGCCTGCGCTGTTAACCCATGATGAAGTGACCACCTTATTCCATGAATTTGGCCACGGCTTGCATCACATGCTGACCCAAATCAATGTTAGCGATGTTGCTGGCATTAGCGGTGTTGAGTGGGATGCGGTTGAGCTACCCAGCCAGCTAATGGAAAACTGGTGCTGGGAGCCCGAAGGCCTTGCGCTTATTTCCAGCCATGTAGAGACAGGCGAGCCTTTACCTGCAGATCTGCTGAATCAAATGCTAGCGGCTAAGAATTATCACTCGGCGATGATGATGGTTCGACAATTGGAGTTCTCTTTATTTGATATGCGTCTTCACGCTGAAGATCCACAAGCTGAGGGCTTTGACGTTGAGCAGGTTTTGGCTGAGGTAAGAGCAAAAGTCAGTGTCGTTCCTGCGCCTGAATTTAACCGCTTTGCCAATAGCTTTAGTCATATTTTTGCGGGCGGCTATGCCGCTGGCTATTACAGCTATAAGTGGGCCGAAGTGCTTTCAGCCGACTTTTTCACCGTCTTTAAAAACGAAGGTATTTTCAATCAAGCCACAGGCCAGCGCTATTTAGACAGCTTCCTTGCTCAAGGCAGTGTTGATTCAGCGGCCAGCATGTGTGAAAAGTTCCTTGGCAGAAGCCCTGATGTAGAGGCATTACTCAAACAAGAAGGCATCTTAGCCGCATAACGCTTCAACACTGATGCCTGAAAAACGCCAATTCATTGCTGGGGCCACATGCCCCAAATGCCGTCAGCGTGACTGCCTTGTTCAGGTTCAGTCATTCGCTGACGAGCTAAGCTCTGCGCCAGCCAGTGTTCACTTTGAATGCGTAGACTGCGCTCATCGCTTTACACCTCAAGACTTAGAGCAAGATGAGCCTGATGAGCAGGGCAGCCCAGACAATTCAGCTGGCCAGCCCGTTCAGTGGCGCTAATTT
>JBPEWS010000095.1:0-2115 GCA_052032465.1 Pseudomonadales bacterium | reverse complement strand
GGCGCCTGGCGTGTTTTCTGTTGTCACGATAATTGAGGTTTTATCCTCACCACTTGGCGCTACATCTTGTTTACCGATGATTAAAAAACGCGTGGTATTATTAGGATTATCTTCAATATTGCTCGCAATAGCTTTTAAGTCATAAAGCTCAACGGCCATGTCACCTGCAATAGCTGCGGCGTTCCATTCGTGCTGAATACGTTTTGCGGCCTCACCGTTGCTTCTTACTTCTATGCGATCAGCTTGCGGCATATGAGTGTCTAGCCAATTGCGGCATTGAGCAAACGATTGTTGGTGAGAGTAAATTCGCGTAATCGCATTCGGTTTGGTGTTTTCACCGATCAAAAGATGATGGTGAATTCGCAATTCCACTTCACCGCAGATTTTCAGGTCAAAATCTTGGAAACTATCGAGCGTTAATGACACCATACCCTGAGTTGAGTTCTCTACAGGGACTACACCATATCGAACCGCATCAGCGCTCACTTCACGAAAAACGTCATTAATCGAAGGTAATGCCACACTAACGATGCCTCGGCCTAAGTGTTTCAATGCAGCCGCTTGGGTAAACGTGCCGTCTGGCCCCAAAAAAGCCACACGTGTTGGCTCTTCTAAAGCCAAGCAAGCCGACATCACTTCACGGAAAATACGTGCTACCGTCTCATCAGCCAATGGGCCTGGGTTCATTTCCATTACACGGCGAAGTACTTGAGCTTCGCGCTCAGGACGATAAAACTCGACTTTTTCGCCCGGAGCTAAATGCGCTTCTTTAACCTTGGCAACGGACTTAGCTAGGTTTGCACGTTGGTTAAGCAATTGAACAAGGTCTTTATCCAATTGATCAATTTTCCCTCTCAGCTCGCTGAGCGCCTCATCATCTGGGGCTTCTGGTTTGCTGGATTCAGCCATGACGTTTCACAAACTCCTTCATAAATTCAATCAATGCATCAACCGCTGCCTCAGGGACAGCATTGTAAATACTTGCGCGCAGACCACCTAAAGCACGATGGCCTTTCAGTGCCTGCAAACCTGCTTGCTCAGCTTCTTTAACAAACACCGCATGCAGCGCATCGTCTGCAATGAAAAACGGAACGTTCATCCAAGAGCGAAATGGCGCTTCAACCTTATTGCTGTAGAAATCCTCGGTATCAATATAGTCATACAATTTCTGCGCTTTGCGCTCATTGAGCGACTCCATAGCGGCTAGACCACCTTGGGCTTTTAGCCATTTAAAAACTAAAGCTGATAAATACCACGCAAAGGTCGGCGGAGTGTTCAGCATTGAGTCTTTTTCAGCCTGAGCTTTGAACGTCATTAACGGCGCAATGTCGCGCTGAGGTTCAAGCAGATCATCTCGAATGATCACAAGAGTTAACCCTGAAGGACCAATGTTTTTTTGAGCGCCCGCATAAATAATACCGAACTGACTCACATCCATCGGGCGAGATAAAATATTTGAAGACATATCCGCGACAATCGGCACGTCCACCTCAGGAATAAAATCAAACTCTACACCGTGAATAGTCTCATTGGGGGTATAGTGCAAATAGGCGGCATTATCAGATAAATTCCAGGTATCCGGACGTGGCACCGTGGTAAAACCGCTGTCTCGGCTAGATGCAGCAATATGCACCTGAGCTGATTTCTTTGTCACCTCGATAGCTTTCTCAGACCAGTGACCCGTTTCAATAAAATCAACCACTTGAGAGGCATTCTTCGTCAAGTTTTGAGGAATCATAGTAAATTGGTGAGTCGCACCACCCTGCAAAAACAGGACTTTATAGTTATCTGGAATACCCATCAGATCACGCAAATCTTGTTCAGCTTGAGCGGCTAAATCAACAAACGGTTTGCTTCGATGGCTGATTTCCATCACAGATGTTCCAAGACCATTCCAATCCAAAAGCTCGCGTTGCGCTTGCTCTAAAACTTCGGTTGGAAGTGCTGCTGGCCCTGCAGAAAAATTAAATACTCGACTCATTACTGGCTTAACCTCGACTTCATTCAGTCCAGAAAAATAAAGCGCTTAGTTTACCGCAAAAAAGTCAGTGGTGATACGGTTGAGCCATGTCAAATTGCAATCACCAACTACCTACTTTTTGCCCAACTAAAGCT
>JBPEWS010000094.1:0-2765 GCA_052032465.1 Pseudomonadales bacterium | reverse complement strand
GACAAGTGAAAAGCCAGCTGATTCGCCGTATTGTGACTCGTGTGATTCGAGCGTTAATTCGTTAACTTGCTAAAGCTGCGCTCTTGAACGCCTGTTCTTGAGCGCAGTGACTATCAACGCTTGAGCACCCCAGTGCTTAAGTTGAGCGGGTGACGGTGTTATGGCTGCTTTGATACTGTGGCCAGCGGAACACAAATCGCGCGCCACGCAAGGTGGGCGACATATCCACATAGACCTGTCCATGATGCCATTTGGCAATGCGTTGAACAATCGATAAGCCAAGTCCATAACCGCCGTTTGGCTGGAGTGTTCGGCTAGAGTCTAGGCGAGAGAAGGGCTCAAAGATTTTGCTTCGATCAGAAACAGGGATGCCAGGCCCGGTGTCCTCAACCCAGATCTCGCAGCTATCCAGAGCACGGTTGTAGTGATAGCTCACATGACTGATATTGCGCCCATATTTAATGGCATTTGACATTAGATTGAGTATCGCGCGCTTGAAATAATGCGGATTACATTCTGTCATGATCGGCAGTTGCTCGCCTTCAGGCTCTACAACCAAGATTTCATGCTCTTTTGCTGCGGCAATCGGATCAAGCTCGCTTTTAATCTGATGAAGAAGCTCAAACAAATCGATGGTTTCAAATTCAAGTGTTTGTTTGCCATGCTCTAGACGCATATAGGCAATAATTTCATCCACTAGTGTGTTGAGCTGCTCGATGTCTTGATCGAGCTCATCCGCTTTTTGCTCACGCTTCTCTAGGTCGTTTTCATCAATAAGAAACTCAAGACCAAAGCGTAAACGGGCAATCGGCGTTCGCAGTTCATGAGAGATTGCACGAATCATTTCCTGCTGGGAGCTAATCAAGCGGCTAATATGTTCGGTCATGCCATTAAAAACGGTGCCCAGCTGAATAATCGGACTGTTTTTCTTGAGATTGACCTTGCTGTGTAATTTGCCCTCACTCACCGATCGAGCCGCTTTTTCAAGCGCTTGCAAACTGCTTTGAAGGGGTCTGATAATCAAGAAGGAAAAGAAGGTAATCAGCACGAGGCCAATAACCGCCGCCAAGATCGCTAAAGAACGTGGGAACTCATCGAATAGCTGAAAAGGACCAATTTCGAGTAGCTCATTGGTATCGGGCATTTGTCGATAAAACCAAATCTCGCCCTCATCGCTTTGGTTGCCTTTGCCAATTTGGGTAATGGTTTCTTGTTGGTTTAGCGCGTTTAGATTACTTCGGTCCAAGAAAGACTCGCCTTGGTCTTGGGAGATGAGTCGAACAGGGTAGCTAAAATTCTGAGCGATATGATGAAGCACTAAAGCTCGATCATCGACAGAAACTTGGCTGAGTTCGTCATAGATCAAACCCGTGGTTAGTCGAGCAATCTCAGGAGAAACGAGATTGGGAAAATCCAGCTCGATGCATTGTTCACCCGCTACGTCGGGGCGATGATATAAAATGGTGTTGCTATCTTGCGAGGTGCGAATAACGGGTCGGCCTTCGCTAAGCTTGGTACGCTCAAAAAAAGACGCATTCAGTTCGCCACAATCGGTCACCTTAACTTCGGTGCCTAAATAGCCGCCGATATACTCCAGCCAAT
This sequence comes from Pseudomonadales bacterium, assembly GCA_052032465.1. Taxonomy (GTDB): domain Bacteria; phylum Pseudomonadota; class Gammaproteobacteria; order Pseudomonadales; family JAXHSS01; genus JAXHSS01. The sequence continues at coordinate 1,163 of JBPEWS010000094.1, read as the reverse complement.
AGGGCTGAAACTCAGGGATATAGCGCTCCAGACCTTCACTGATGAGCCAAACAGAGCCGCTGGTGAGGTCCTCACGATACTCTTGTTTGCGCCACTCATTGAAGAGAAGGAGGGTGAAAAGAACAAGCAGACCTACGACGACAATAACAGAGAGTATGCCGCCGTAGATGCGGAGAAAAATGCGTCCCATTAGCGCGGGTTATGCATCTTTAACGAATAGGTATCCTTTGCCTCGAACGGTTTTGATACGATGCGGAGCATACGGATCATCACCAATTTTAGGACGAATACGTGAAATACGAACATCAATTGAGCGATCTTGGCCGTCATAGCTGATGCCACGTAGCTGTTCGAAAATTTCATCTCGGGACAGAATGTTGCCTGCGTTTGAAGCCAGTAGCCAAAGGAGGTCGTATTCGGCACTGGTTAATTCAATCGCTTCACCATCGAGTAAGACTTCGCGGCTTTCATCATCAATAATCAGATTGCCAAATTCAAGATGACGCGGTGCTTCTTTTGAGTCGGTAACGACGCTTCGACGAAGCAGTGCTTTGATTCGTGCGAGTAGAACGCGAGGCTTAACCGGCTTAGGCACATAATCATCTGCACCCATTTCTAAGCCAAGCACCTGATCCATATCATCTGTGCGCGCTGTCAAAATAAGGATGGGCTTTTTGTATTTGTCGCGAACCTCGCGGCAAACTTTCATCCCGTCGGCGCCAGGCAGCATCATGTCGAGTACGACCAAGTCCGGTTGCTCGTTGATAATATAGCCAATCGCTTCTTCACCATTAGCAATATGATGAACGTTATAGTCGTTGGCTTCTAAGTATTCTTTTGTCAGTTTGGCCAATCGCTCATCGTCTTCGACGATAAGTACGTTGACTGGTTCTTCTTTTGACACAATGACCTCTACCTTTTTGATTGCAATATGTTAACAAATTTATAGTGTTTTGATACTTCGTTCAAGATGAGTATCTTGCTAAGATAAACAAATGTAACAAAACTCAAGGATACAGCATGAGATATCGTCAATTTGGCATGGTTGCAGCCCTTAGTGGCTTGTTTTTTTGGACTCCCGTGTCTGCAGAAGACGTAGCGGCGAAAACCGTAGAAACAGTAGAAACCGCAGTTACCAAAGTAACAGAAGCGGCTGAGGCTGG
>JBPEWS010000093.1:0-4145 GCA_052032465.1 Pseudomonadales bacterium | reverse complement strand
AAGATCAGCACAGGCACCAACAAGACGCCGCCTCCTATACCTAATAAGCCCGATAAAGCCCCTAGCATTAGGCCGATGATGATACCGAGGCACCACCACTGTATTGGACTAATGATAATGGCAGGTGCTTTCGCTTTTGATGAATGCTCTAGTGATGATGAGCAGAGCAAACGCAGGGAAATCAGCGCCAAAGTGGCGCCAAGTAAAAAATAAAAAACCGTGGCTGATAGCTGGATTTGCGCGCAAAGATAGGCGCTTGGCATAGCGCCTAGCAGACAAGGGAAAAGCAAAGTCAGGCGAAAATGTCCTGAGCGAATATACCTTAGGCTCGCTATGCTGCTGGATAATGTATTTAAGCTTAAGGAGATACCGGGCACGATGTGAACCGGCAGGCCAAAAAGGCCAAGTAGCGCAGTAAAGCTTGAGCCTCCAGCCAGACCAACGGCACTATGAAGCGCTGCGGCCATACCCAGTAATGTGGCAAGTAACCAAGGGTTATCTACAAACATCACTGGGAGGCAGATGAATCACTCGTTAATATTCGGCTATTGGCCGCGAGTTAGATGTGGAGCAAAATTACAGGGGCGGGTATTAGCATTAAGCTGAGGCTCAAGTATCTTCGTCCAAGCGGTTTTACAGGCGTTGGTTGAGCCTGGTAAACAAAAGATCGCTGTTTGATTTGCCATGCCTGCGATAGCGCGAGACTGCAAGGTGGCCATACCGATCTCTTCTAGCGAAACCGCACGGAATATCTCGCCGAAGCCATCCACCGTTTTATCAAATAATACGCTTAGCGCCTCAGGGGTAATGTCTCGAGGATAAAAACCCGTTCCACCAGTGGTTAAGACAACTTGCACAGACTCATCCGCAATCCAGCCACTGACAATAGCGCGGATTTGGTAAAGGTCGTCGCTACACAAGGCGCGCTCGACAAGCTGATGTCCTGCTTCGGTTAAGGCATCTTGAAGATACTGACCCGAGCTGTCCTGTTCTAATGTTCTGGTATCGCTGACGGTTAATACGGCAATATTGAGCATAAATTATCCCCCAATCATAGCTAGATGCGGCATGATACCTGAATTTTGTTCGTGCAGGTGATGGTTTTCAGGCTTAATCGATAAGTAGCGCGTTAATTGTTCTGCTAAAAAGCGAGGACCTTGAGCTAAATCAGCTCGCAAATCATGAGCCGCTTGGTCGAATAAGCAAAGGTGCAGCTTACCTTGGCTACTAATACGTACGCGGTTACAGGTCTCGCAGAAACCTTGAGCGTACGGGGTGATAAAACCCATCTTACCCATAAAATCAGGATGCGAAAAATGCTGAGCAGGGCCGCTATGAGCCGCTCGCATACTGCGCTGCCAGCCTTGTTCACGTAATTGCGATAACCGATCTTCGGCGCGAAGATGTTGACGGAAAAAGGCCTCGTTATTTTGTCCTGTTTGCATCAGCTCAATAAAGCGCACGGTGATCGCGCGGTTTTTGACAAAGTCGAGCGCTTGAGCAAACACCTCAGGATGTCCGTGCATGAGCACCGCATTGATCTGGATCTTATGCTGCTTAGCTAAAAGCAGATCGATATGATGCAGGATTTTTTCAAGGCAATCATGCCCTGTAAGCTGGGTAAAAGTATCGCGATCAAAGCTGTCGATGCTAATGTTTAGCTGGTCAAGTCCAGCGGCAAACCAGTGTTCAGCTTGCTCAATGGCGTAGCCATTGGTGGTCATAGCGACCGTTTCAATGCCTTCGGTTTGTTTGCAGGTGCGGATAATTTCCAGTAAATCTTTTCTTAAGCTCGGCTCACCGCCAGTGATCCGAATCTTGCGAATGCCGATAGCCGCCGCCGCTTGAGCTATTGTTTGGATTTCATCGGCACTGAGCTCATTGCTTGGGCGTTTGCCTTGATAACCCTCAGGAAGACAGTAGGGGCAGCGAAAATTACATAAGTCGGTGATCGACAGTCGAAGATAACGAATTTCGCGCTGGAACGGGTCTTGATGACTGGCTGACTCGGCTGTTTTTTCTGCGCTAGCTTTTGAAGCCAGGCGAGAAGAGTTCAAGCTTAATACTTCTTTGATGGCGTAGGCAGTCGAGGTAGGAAAATAAGAATGGCTCATTACCGACCTCGCACAGGCTGAACAGTGACGGTCGTCCCAGCCTCAAGTGGCCCAGTTTCAGCGGCAAGAACAATCAATGCATCCGCTTGGCTAAAGCCTAAAATACGATGAGAGTCTTGTTGATCAAGCGGTGTGACCTGCCATTCAATCAGTCCGGCACTTGATGTTGTTGATTGCAAAATCCCACGCTGAAAGTCCATTCGACCGGGGCGCTTTTTAACGGCATGGGTAAGCTTAGCCGAAAAGCGCAGGGTTTCGGCTGGCGCAGTTTGTCCAGCTAAAGCTAAAAGGGCAGGCCTGACGAGCTGATCAAAACCAATAAATGTGGATAAAGGGTTGCCGGGCAGGCCAAAGTAAAGGCACTGTCCAATGCGGCCAGAGGAAAAGGGCTTGCCGGGTTTCATTGCGATTTTATACAGGCTGATTTGTCCCAGCTGCGCTAAGCAATCTCGCAGAAAATCATGTTTACCCACAGAAACGCCGCCGCTGGTAATCAGTACGTCGCTTCTCTCGCTGGCCTGTTTAAGCGCCGTTAAAATCGCATCAGGCTGATCAGGCAAAATTTGATGATCGACAATATCGACGGGTAGCGAATCAAGCAGGGCAAGCAAAGCAGGGCCATTACAATCATAAATCGCATGTTCTGATGCAAGCGGGTTGCCAACCGAGGTCAACTCATCGCCACCAGTAAACACACTGATTTTAAGTGGCCGATAGACGGGAAGTTCAGCATAGCCTTGAGCGGCAAGTAGCATGATGTCTTGGGCTTCGAGTCGATGGCCTTTGGGCAGTAAAACGCTGCCGGCCTGAATTTCTTCGGCCTTAAAGCGAATATTAATATCACGCGGTGTGTCTTGGTTTAGGACAATATAAGCGGAGCTGTTTTCTGAGTCTTGGGCGCTGTGATAGGTGGTATTTTCTTGCATTTGCACCGTTTGCGCTTGGCTTGGCGAGCTTGCACCTGTGGCAATTAACACGCATTCGCCGGGCATTAATTCACCTGTGTAAGGCTTGCCTGCAAGCGATTCTCCGACCACGTTAAAATGGCTCCCAGCCGTTGCAAAAGACTCACTAAAACACAGAGCGTAACCATCCATTGCGGAAATGTCCGTTCGTGGGGTGTCGAGTTGTGCGAGAATATCTTGTGCCAAGATGCGCCCATTGGCCTGCGCGAGTGGCAGAGTTTCTTGGGCAATCGGTTGTGTTTGATGCTGATCTGAAGCGGCGCGAAGTAATTGTGCTTGCGCCACCTCAAAAGGGGTTAATGCGTTCATGGCCAACATTATGTCATGAATTAGCAGGGCAAAAAGTTATTTTTCGCCCGTGCAGAAGATTTCATCTCCCTTGATATCCAGCGTGTAAGCTGTAACAGCGACATCGTCTTCGCTGAGGCATTGACCTGAAGAAAGGCTAAAACGCTGTTTGTAAATAGGAGAGGCGATATAAAGCTCGCCATCATGTTCTCCGATTAAGCCACGTGATAAGACGCTGGCTTTTGAAAACGGATCAATATTATCTAAAGCGAAATATTGATCGTCTTCGGTGCGAAATACGGCGACATGTTTGCCGTTATACAGACTACAGACACCCGTATTAGGTAAAATATCTGAGGTTTTAGCAAGAAATGTCATTATTGTTCCTCCATCATTGGGATCATTTGACCGCGCTCAACCTTGTAAGCCAACGTGTCATCGGTTTTGTCTGAGTTAACAAACTGGCGGAAACGCTTGCGTTTTTCTTCACTCTCAACCGTCGTTTTCCACTCGCACTGGAAGGTATCAACAACGTGTTGCATTTGTGCTTCTAGCTCTTCGCCTAGGCCTAAGCTATCGTTGATGATTACGTCTTGTAGGTACTCAAGGCCACCCTCAAGGTTTTCCATCCAGACGGAAGTGCGCTGTAATTTGTCTGCTGTTTTGATATAGAACATGAAGAAGCGGTCGATATATTTAATCAGCGTTTCAGTGTCTAAGTCAGAGGCAAATAGATCTGCATGGCGAGGTCGCATACCACCATTACCACAAACATAAA
>JBPEWS010000092.1:0-1712 GCA_052032465.1 Pseudomonadales bacterium | reverse complement strand
GAAATTTTGCAATTACCTAATTTTAACTGGGTTTATTATGGCGCAGCTAGCGGCTTTCAAAATACCGCGCCAGAGCTATCAAAGAACTTTTCAGCAACGCTCTATGAGGCCTATCCTCGTCACTATAATAATCAGATGATCTTGATCAATCACTACCTTAGAGATGGTCAGCCTGATGAGGCATTAAAAGTAACGCTCGACACCATTGAGGTGCGCCCAATTGGCACATTGCGACCTTATTTGATCGCCCTGCAGTTATTGCGCAACCAACAAAACGAATTGGCCTTTAGCCAGATGATGCAGGAAGTAGAGCAGGTTTATGCCAAGGAGCGCCAGATACCTAAGTATCAGTCGTTACTCGACGGTGAAATGAACTGGCTGCGTGGCTATATCGCTCAGCATACGCAGGCAAAAGCACAGAACGCACCTGCCCAGTAGATAAAAACAGAACAGAAGCTCTGATCTAGCTACGATCCGAGCTCAGTCAGCGAGAGGGTTTAGTCCTCTTGCTGCATATCGGCAATTTCTTTTTGAAACTCGTTTAAGTCTCTAAAGTTCTTATAGACAGAGGCAAAGCGGACATAGGCCACTTGATCGAGTTTTTTTAATTCGTCCATGACCAGCTCGCCCAAGGCTTGTGAGCCAAATTCGCGCTCACCCGTTTTACGTAGCTCAATAATAATGCGATTGATACTGGTATTAATGTCCTCATCACTAACGGGGCGCTTTTCGGTGGCGCGTAGAATCCCGCTACGCATTTTTTCTACATCGAAGGGCTCACGTGCACCATTGCTTTTGACAATTCTGGGCAGCACTACTTCAAAGCTTTCAAAGGTAGTGAAGCGGTCATGACAGCCAAGGCATTCACGACGACGTCGGATTTGCGTGCCCTCAGCCACCAAGCGAGAGTCAATGACTTTGGTTTCTTGGTGGCTGCAAAAAGGGCAGTACATTACTAGGCTTGAGGTTTAATCAGAGTAAACAGGGAACTGTTCACACAGCGCAACGACTCTGGCTTTAACGTCAGCTTCTACTTCAGCAGAATTGCCTTGCTCAAGGCCATCCAATACGTCGCAGATCCAGCCAGCTAAGTCTTTGGCTTGCTCTTCTTTAAAGCCGCGCGTGGTGATCGCAGGGCTGCCAATACGCAGGCCTGAAGTAACAAACGGCGATCGTGGATCGTTAGGAACCGAGTTCTTGTTCACTGTGATGTTGGCGCGACCTAAGGCAGCGTCTGCATCTTTACCGGTATACTCTTTACCGATGAGATCAACCAAGAATAGGTGGTCATCGGTGCCGCCTGAAACAATATTAATGCCACGAGCGATAAAGGTTTCTGCCATAGCTTGCGCATTCTTAACCACTTGTGCTTGGTAAGCTTGGTAGTCTTCGCTCATGGCTTCTTTAAAGCAGATTGCTTTTGCTGCGATCACGTGCATCAAAGGGCCGCCCTGAGATTCAGGGAAAACCGCAAAGTTCAGCTTTTTATTGATCTCTTCATTATCATTCGCCAAGATCAGGCCGCCACGAGGGCCGCGCAGAGTTTTGTGAGTCGTTGTGGTTACTACATCTGCAATGCCAACTGGGCTTGGGTATACGCCTGCGGCTACAAGACCGGCAATATGCGCCATATCAACCAATAGATACGCACCGACTTCATCAGCGATATCACGGAAGCGCTGCCAGTCAACTACGCGAGAATACGCAGAAAA
>JBPEWS010000091.1:0-5107 GCA_052032465.1 Pseudomonadales bacterium | reverse complement strand
AAAGAAGTCGGTCAACACATACCCTTCAGTGGATTTGTTGTTTTCTACTTCTGGGAACAGTGGCGCCAAGCACGTGGTTAGATTGCCAAATACGCCATAGCGGAACGTAGTGTTCGACTCGCTATAGTCATCTTGGAAATACGTAGCAAATGGAGAAAGTTCATAATGACAGTCAGTGCCACCCTCATTGAAGGCGATCACTGAGTTATACAGGGTGAACTCAATATTGGGCTCCAGACCAATTTGAGAAATACCGCTGGCTTCGGGCGCGCTATTTTCAACTAAAGTAATATTGTTGATCTGGCGTTCACCTGAGAATTTGCCATAAAACCCGCCGCCCTCAACCGTTGCTGAGTTTTGGGCGATTGTGGTATTTTCTAATGTTAAATTTGTCGGCGAATAGTCGGTAATTTGAACCGTCACAACCGTGGTTGTTGCTGTGCTACCATCTCCAGATGTGACTGTGGTGGTGTAGCTACTTTCTGTGGCTGTCGACAAGACGCCTTGAACCAGCAAGCCGCCACCATAGCCGGTATCGTCTTCTGATGAAGGCTCGCCAAGCGCTTCATTGCCAATGATACTGCTTCGCTGAATATTAATATTCATCACTTCGATTTGCGGATTAACAATAGCAATGCCGCCGCCAGATTTGCCGGCTGTATTGCCTCGGTCCTGCGTGCCAATTTTCACTTCATCAATAGAAAAGCTGCCTTCGTTAGCAAAGATCGCACCGCCAAAATTATCAGCATGGTTGCCTTGGTAAACGTTAGAGTCGCTCTCTCCATTTGCTATGGCGCTGATCAGTAAGTCACCCGATGAGAAAATCGCGCCGCCACTGCCCGAGGCGGTATTATCAAAGAAGCTGGCGTCAGAAATGTTGGCGCGAGCAGATGATAATAAGTAGATACCACCACCTTGGATAGCGGATGAGTTTTGGATAACGACTTCTTCAAGATTAAGCACTGAGTTAGTGAAGATAGAGCCGCCCAAGCCAGTGAAAGTAAAGGTATCTGTGGAGATATTGTTGGCATTGCCGCCATCTAGTACAACACCTGATAAGCTCAGTTCTACCGCGCGCTCATTATTGACATAAAAGTGACGAGAGCTACCGTCTGACTGAATGACCGCTAAATTATCGATCTCTTGAACATAAAATTCGGTTTGTACTTGAACCGGGGCTGTAACCGTAATTTGGTCCAATAATGTGTAAGTTTCACCTGCATCAAGTAGCACGGTATCGAGTGTGCCATCAACGTCTTCACAATCATCCGCGCCTTCTTCTAGGCTCTCGATCAGCGCATCCTGCGTTTCAATTTCTTCAACAAGTACATCACGGTCAGCACAGTATTCGCCTAGCTGCTCTTTTTGCGAAGCATTAACTTCGGGATCTTCATTAACGCTGGCTAAATCGGCACATAGGTCTTCAGGCTCGCCGTAGGTTTCAGATAGTCCAAAGCTGCGAATCCGCTCATCGACGGCTTCTAAGTCTTCCTCGGCCTCAAATTTTGCTTTCTCTGCATTGCGAATAACACTGACGTTATTGGATTGCGTGATGGCTTCGCGCAGGCTGCATTGCCCGTCATCTGCTGTGATATCTTCAGTAGTGGTAACCTGAATATTGCCTGCCAGAGAAACTAAAGGCAGCACAGAGGCTGCCAACAGCGACAATTTAAAATCGCGTATTTTCATGTGAGATCCGTTGAAGTGTAAAACTTAAAGTATTGATAGTGTAAAATTTTTGTCTCGGTGCAGACATAGTGTTTTTGTAACAAAGGCTTGTTGCCTAGCCGATTGTGATGGTAATCACTTACTCTTTGGAGGCTTCTTGGCTCATTTGGTTCAGTAAATCGAGCATTTCGCGCTGATTATGCATTGGACCATGTTCACTGATGGAAAGGAAAAAGCGTCGATAGGCAGAGTAACGACGCGGCAGTTGCAGCAATAGCTTCTCCTTAAATGCCTCACTAAGAGAGATGCCGAATATTTGTTGATACCAGTCCAAGCTCGCTTTCGCTTCCTGTGGCGAAAGCGGCTCATTAATGCTGAGCTGCACGCCCAGGCCCAACCGAGAGTCGAGATCGGCCAAGCCAGTGGTTGCAGGTTGTTCGGGCTCTTCAACGATGTGTCCAACCCAACGGGTTGCTGGGCGTAGCATCACCTGATTGAACAAGCTAAAAACTCGCTCCTGCCAAGCAGCTGATTGCTGTAATACATGCAGGCTATCAAGTGCAAAAACTTCATGATGCTCAATACCGTCTAATACGGATACGGGTTGCGCTATCAGCTTATCAAGGGGTAGATAAGCAACTCGCTGGTTTGGCCATTGCTGGCACAGTGCTTGCAAAAGTAAGCGGCCACCAGCATACCTAGAGCCTTTGATCAGCAATTGCTGATCGCTGCTAGAAGCAAAATGAGTCAATGCCGTTTTTAGAGAGGCATTGCCTTGCCAACAAAAGTGGTCAAAGTTTGCCGCTTGATGGGTGGCTAATGATAGATGAAGCTGTTCTGCCAAGTTGGTTCCGAAGCGTTGCCAGTGGTAAAGACGACATTGTAAACCAGACGAACGGGATGAAAAAGCAATGACGTAGAGAGCCTGTTTCTGTAGAATAGCCGATTATTTTCTTAAGAACGAAGAAGACGGTCATGACGGAAAAAAACGAAGGGTTAACCTATAAAGCAGCAGGCGTAGATATTGACGCCGGAAATGAGTTGGTTAAGCGCATTGCGCCAGTTGCCAGTGCGACAAAGACTCCAGAAGTGATCGGTAACCTCGGCGGTTTTGGTGCTCTTTGTGGTATCCCGAATCGTTATAAAGAGCCTGTGCTGGTTTCAGGCACAGATGGCGTGGGCACTAAGCTGCGCCTTGCACTTGATATGAATAAGCACGACACCATCGGGATTGACTTGGTGGCGATGTGCGTCAATGACTTGATCGTTTGTGGTGCTGAGCCTCTTTTCTTCCTTGATTATTACGCGACAAGTAAACTGGATGTCGACGTGGCTGCATCGGTTATCACAGGCATTGCGACAGGCTGTAAACAAGCAGGCTGCGCTTTGATTGGTGGTGAAACCGCTGAAATGCCATCGATGTATGGTGATGGCGACTATGATGTTGCAGGCTTTTCGGTGGGCGTGGTTGAGCGCGAAGAAATTTTAACAGGCAAAAATATTGCCGCAGGTGATGTGATCATTGCGCTGGCCTCAAGCGGCCCTCATTCCAATGGCTACTCGCTGATTCGTAAAATTTGTGAAGTTGCCGAAGCTAACTGGTCAGATGCCTTTGGTGACTCTACCTTGGGTGAGGCGCTACTTGAGCCGACCCGCATTTATGCCAAAACCTTAAAGCGTCTTAATGCGAATCAACTTGCTAAAGGTTATGCTCATATTACGGGTGGCGGTCTTACAGAAAATATTCCACGTATTTTGCCAGCCAATACCGAGGCGGTGATTGACTTGAATTCTTGGCAGTTACCAGAGATTTTCCAATGGTTGCAGGAAAAAGGTCAGGTTGAGCGAGAAGAAATGCTGCGCACCTTTAACTGTGGTGTGGGTATGGTAGCCATTGTTAGCAAAAACTACGTTGAAGATGTGCTCAGCTTATTGAAGCAGCTTGGCGAGCAAGCTTGGATTGTGGGTAAAATTGCCAAATCAGAGAGCAAAGAGCCTCAAGTGAGCTACCAAGGCCTTTAAGCGTGAAGCTGGTTGTCCTAATTTCTGGCACAGGCAGCAATTTACTCAAGGTTCTTGAGGCTTGTGCCAGCCAGTTTATTGCGGGTGAAGTTGTTGCGGTTATTAGCAATAAATCCTCAGCAAAAGGCTTAGACTTTGCCCAGCAATTCAACGTCCCTGCGCATGTTTTAGAGCAGTCTGATTTTGAAAGTCGTGAAGCACATGATCAGGCTATCGCGGATCAGATTGCCAGTTATCAGCCTGACTATATTGTTTTGGCTGGTTATATGCGCATTTTGACTGAGCAATTTATTGCGCGTTTTGATAACCAGATTATCAATATTCATCCTTCCTTATTGCCTTTATACAAAGGCTTGAACACGCATCAGCGCGCTATTGATGATGGTCAGAATCAGGCAGGATGCACTGTTCATCTGGTAACGCCCGAACTTGATAGCGGGCAAATTCTAGCCCAAGCGATCGTGCCAGTTTTGTCTGATGATCAAGCTGAGTCATTGGCTAAGCGCGTGCAAAAAGCCGAGCACTTGCTCTACCCGCAGGTGTTGCGCTGGCTAGGTGAAGGCGAATTATCCATTCATCCTCAACTCACTTTTCAACAAAAAACGCTCCCTGCATCAGGGCTGCAACTGACACAAGAAGCATTGGAAGTGGCTCAAGCTAAGATAAACTCAGCCCGAACCCACTAGGTTACTGGCTTTTCTAAACGAGTCTTTACACTCGATTAGTCGTAACGTGGACCGAAGCCTTTGTCCTTAAACTTATCCTTAAATTTCTCCATGCGCTCTTGGCGTAATTGCTCGTGGCGCTCACGTTGTTCGGGGCTTAGCACAGCGTCCACTCGTTTTTGCGTTTCATCATGCAATTTACGCATTTTGCCATGCTGCTCGTCGAAGATCGCCTTGATCTGGGTTTGTTGTGCGTCGCTTAGATCTAGCTTCAACGCCATACGTTCGACGCGATGCTCAATCATTTGCTCGGCATGTTCTGGGCTCATTGGCGGATGCTCGCCTTTGGGTGGAGCTGCATTTGCGCAGGCAGTGACCAAAGTTAACAGAGCGGCTGGGATAAGTATCTTTTTCATTTCTTTTCTCCAAAAGGTGATTACAAGCTCATCATAAGTGACAAATGTGGAGAAAAAATGGAGAGATAAAATAAAGCTTTTTGCGCTGGATGCACGGTTTTGCCACTGCTATAGTCAAGGATATGACGTTATCGACTCGACAAAAATTCTTCTTTATCTTAGCAGGCACGGCATTGTTCAGCTTGCTGGTGATTTCTGTGGCCATGCATTGGCGTTTTAATACCGCCTTTGACCGCTACCGAGTCGAGCAGGCCGAGGCGCGCCTTGAGGATATGGCGCCAGCATTTATCCAGTTTTACGTCTATAACGGCAGTTTTGATAGCCTAAGCTTTCGCT
>JBPEWS010000090.1:0-2605 GCA_052032465.1 Pseudomonadales bacterium | reverse complement strand
AGATCATCATATTGCTGAACACCTTCTGTTTGCGACTGCCAACCTTCATGACGCTCGTAAATTGGCGTAATGTCTTCTAGATCCACATCCGTTGGGAAGTCTTCATAGCGCTTGCCCGTTTGCTTATGCTCATAGGCTGTACAAACCAAAATCTCTTCTAGCTCATCAAGAACATCAAGCTTTGTTAAGCAGATACCCGTTAGTGAGTTGATCTCACAGGCACGGCGAACCGCCACGGCATCAAACCAACCACAGCGACGCTGACGACCCGTTGTTGCGCCAAACTCATGACCTTTTAGGCCAAGGTACTTACCAATGGCATCACCTTCATCTTTCTCTACCGAATAAACAAGCTCGGTAGGAAATGGGCCTGAGCCAACACGCGTGGTATAAGCTTTAGTAATACCTAAAACATAATCAAAGAACAATGGGCCAACACCCGTACCGGTTGCCGCGCCACCAGCGGTCGTATTCGATGATGTCACGTACGGGTAGGTGCCGTGGTCGATATCCAGCAACGTGCCCTGCGCACCTTCAAATAGGATATTCTTTTGCTCTTTGCGATACTGGTGCAACATGGCTGTCGTATCACAAATCATCGCGCCTAGGTTTTCTGCCCAAGCCGATAATTCAGCAAAAATATCATCAAACGCAAGCGCTTCTGCTTTGAAATAACCTGTTAATTGGAAGTTATGGAACTCAACCAATGAACGCAGCTTCTCTTTTACCGCATCAAGGTTTAGCAAATCGGCTGCGCGAAGGCCACGACGTGCGACTTTATCTTCATAAGTCGGACCAATACCTCGGCAGGTTGTACCAATTTTTTTCTCGCCACGAGCCGCTTCACGGGCTTTATCCAAGGCCACATGCGTTGGCAAAATAATTGGGCAGTTTCCTGAGATTTTTAGGCGAGAGCGCACATTCAGACCCTGACCTTCTAGCGTATCAATTTCTTTAATTAAGGCATCCGGAGCAAGCACAACGCCGTTACCAATAATGCACTCAACGCTATCACGCAAAATGCCCGAAGGAATCAAGTGCAATACGGTTTTTTGACCGTCAATCACCAACGTATGCCCTGCATTATGACCACCTTGAAAACGCGCTACGCATGCAACATCTTCCGTTAACAGGTCAACTACTTTGCCTTTGCCCTCGTCACCCCATTGGCTGCCGAGAATAATTACGTTCTTGCTCATGTATCTACTCTTTGTGTTCGTCGATTGACTTATGTCAGTGAAAGGATATGCCACTCACCATCCTGACACTGCAGTTGGCGGTTACACCCAAGTTCTTCAAAATCAGGCGTAATACCTGTAAAGCCTATAACCACAGACTCACCCTGTGCTCGAAGCTCGGCTATTTTAGCCTGCAATGATGCAGATGTATCGGCTGGAGCATAAATTTTTCCTACAGAAACTGCAGGGATCGCATTGATCGCAATGCAATGGCTAAGATCAATAGTAAAGCCTGTTGCCGCACGATCTCTGCCGAATAGTTTTGCTAAGCCATCATATCGGCCGCCTTTTGCCACCGGGCGACTCTCGCCAGCAAAATACGATGCAAATACCACACCCGTGTGATAGTGGTAACCGCGCATTTCGCCGAGGTCAAAAAACAGCTTTACCTTTGGAAAGGCGGTTTTAATTTGGCCTGCTAATGTTTTTAGCTCGTCAATAATTTGTTGGATCTCGGGTGCATCGAAAACCTGCTCTGCCTGCGACAGAATGCTTTCATCACCACAAAGCTGCATCAACGACTGCAATTGCGCTGACAACGCCTCCGAGACTGACTGCTCTTGGCAAAATGCTTGCAGGTCGGCTTGGCATTTACGATTAAAGATTTGGCGTAGCTGCTCTTCAGCCTGCGAGCCCAAGTGCTTAAAGAGTTTTTGGCTGATACCCACATGTCCGACATCTAAGGTGATTTCGTTCATTTGAAGCTGAGTCAAACTACTTAACAGAAGCTTAATGACCTCGATATCGCTTTCAAGACCCGAATGACCAAATAATTCGGTACCGACTTGAAACGGTGAGCGTGATGGCTCAGTAGTCAGTGATGGGCGTGCATGGTAAACGCTCCCAGAATAACAGTAGCGCTTGACTCCTTTTGAATGCTGGTCAAGCACGTCATAGCGCGCCAGTTGGGGCGTAATATCCGCTCGAATGCCTAGTAAGCGCCCTGAAATCTGATCGGTTAATCGTTGAGTTTGTAACTCAAGATCGGCACTTGCACCGGTGAGCAAAGGCTCTGCAAACTCAATCATTGGCGTAGAAATATAGTCGTAACCTGCCTGACGATAGGTGTCGATTAACACTCGACGCGCACGCTCAAGCTGCGCAGACTGCTGAACATCTAATCGCTCAACACCCTCTGGCATTAGCCACAGTTTAGCCGAGCTCGAGGCACCAGCTTTGGACTGACTCATGAAGTAAACCCTATGATAATCAATGTGCCCAGAGCCAATAACCCTAAGCCGTACAATCGAATACCTTGATCTGTATAACTGGCCAAAGTATTCATTAACTTACGTGTCGCCTGCGGTGCGATAAAAGGCATTAAGCCTTCAATGATCAACACCAAGCAAACGACTTGGACAAAATCG
>JBPEWS010000009.1:0-3134 GCA_052032465.1 Pseudomonadales bacterium | reverse complement strand
CCTTGCGTTGATTCGCATCACTGGCCAACCAATCTCGCAGCTCGCCTAGACTTAACTGCTTAATGGTTTCAAATGTTTTAGTAATCTCTCGAGCAAAACCGCAGCGATGCTGCTCCCCGTAAATCGCAATGCACTCATCAACCAATCGCTCAATACGATGCGGCGCTTCAAACAAAACCACCGTCATCGTCATGGCCGCAATACTCTGTAGGCGCTTCTCCCTTGCTGCGCCCTTGGCGGGTAAAAAGCCTTCAAACGCAAAACGATCGGTAGGCATACCCAAAGCCGATAGCGCTGCAATGGGTGCGCAGGCGCCCGGCACAGGGCACACTTTAATGCCTTGCGCCTGAGCCGCTTGAACCAGTCGAAACCCAGGATCAGAGACTAGCGGTGTACCGGCATCACTAACTAAGGCGATTGCGGAACCATTATGTAATTGCTCGATCAAAGCGGGGACTTTATCGGCCTCATTATGGTCATGTAATGCAGTTGAAGGCCGTCGTAAATCAAAATGTGACAGAAGCTGGCTTAAAGTTCGCGTATCTTCTGCCGCAATTAAATCGACTTGTGCTAGAATGCCTATCGCTCTGGGGCTCATGTCGGCCAGATTGCCAATGGGTGTCGCTACAACGTACAAGCACCCTGGCTCAATTGTTTGAGGTTCTAAATATGACGCGAAGTGTTGGTTCATTAGTTTCTATCGTTTCTTGGTGTATGTTTGCGCTGATCATCAGCGGTTGCCAAAATATTCCTGGCAATAAATCGATCATAAAGCCTGTCGACACCTCTTCTGAGGTTCAACTCGACTACGAAGGTCTATGGTCGCGGTCTGCGTTTGAACTTGCAACTGAAATCGACGCCGAAACCAATCCAGCTGAAGCAAGAGTGCGCCGTCTTATCGCTGCGAACAAACTCATTGATAACCAGCAAATCGAAGCTGCACGTGTACAGCTCAACCTGATCAATCACGCGCATATCAGCGGCTATGAACAAACTCTACTCGACCTTGCCGAGTCAAAAATCGCCTATCAGCGAGACCGAAGCCAACGCGCCAAACAACTTTTTGAGCAGCCGAGCCTATCTGACAACCGCCTTAAGCAGTTACCAGAAAGCCAGTTTGTTACAGCAAAATGGCTACACGCCACCACGCTAGAGCAGCAAAAAAGCTATTTTAATGCCGCTATGACGCGCATTGATGTCTCAGACTATATCGAAGATGAGCTGTACGAGCAAAACGCTCAGCTACTCTGGCAAGACTTAAACAAAACCAAGGAATCCAAGCTAATTGAAGCCACTCAGAGCGACCAAAGCTTTAACCGCCTAGGCTGGATTGACCTTGCGCTCAAAGCAAATACCTCCGAGCCCCAAGTTAATATTGAAGCTTGGCAGTCGGCCTGGGCCAGCCACCCGGCGTATGAGTTTTCAGAAAAGCTCTTAAATGGCGAGCTTGAACTTAGCCCCGCGCCAACTGACGCCTTCCATTATGGCGAACTACCTGAGTCTGCAGCCAAAAAGATTACCGTTTTACTGCCTCTTAGTGGCCGCTTCGCCAAAATCGGCCGCGATATCGAAAATGGCATCCGCTCTGCGGGCAGCTCTGCAGAGCTGGTCTTTATCGACACAGAAACGCTAAGCCCTGAGGGCATTAACCAAGCCATTCAAACGGCAGCATCTGAAGGTAGTGAATTGGTTATTGGCCCTTTGATGAAATCTGAGATCGAGCAATTACAACCTGCCTCCATTCCAGTGATCGCGTTAAATAAGCCTGAGCACTTAAGCAGCGCCAGTAACGTTTTTTACCTCAGCCTAGACCCAGCTGATGAAGCGCGTCAGGTGGCCGAAGCCGCCAATCGTAAAGGCAAAAACCGCGCGCTGATTCTCTATCCAGAAACCGCATGGGGAGAGCGCATTGCTCAAGAGTTTGTCTCACACTACCAAGGTGACATCATTGATGCACGAGCATTCAAAAAAGATGACAACCTCAACAGCTTTGTTAAGAGCGTGCTTAAGCAGCACCTAACTGAGGCCGAGCTTCGCGAAGCCCTGCGCAGCAAGGACAGCCAAAACCTGAATGTAAATGTCATCTTTGCCATCGGTGATAACAACCAAATGCGTCAAATCAAGCCGGCGCTAAACTATTATTATGCCGGCGCGATACCTGTCTATTCGGTTTCCAATGCCTTCGAGCAGATCAATGATTACGGCAACCGCGACCTTCGCGACATCTGCTTGGTGGATGCACCTGTCATACAGCAAGCGATCCTTGACCCCGCATTTATCGACCAAGCAGGTACAAGCACACCCGCTAAACTTCGCCTTTACGCCCTCGGGCGTGATGCCATGCTGTTGGCTCAAAATCTTGGCGAATTGGATAACCGTAGCCAGTCTCATCTAGGCATGACAGGGCAGCTAGAACTTGGTTATGACAATAGCTTCCAGCGCCAGCTTGAATGGTTTAGCTTTGATAATCGCAGCTTAATTGTTGATGAATACAAGGAATGCGCCATTCCCTCGTCAGCAGCAATGCCTTAGAGTACCAAAAATCAAATGAACAATGCGCTCAGCTCGTTGATCAAGCAAGCTGATAATCGCAGGAAAGTTTATGACAGGAAAAGCGACCAAGGATGGTCTTTATCACGAAACACTCGCCGCTAAGCATCTTAAACGCCAAGGGCTAAAAATCATTGAGCGCAATGTTCGCTATCGAGAAGGCGAGCTTGACCTTATTGCGCTCGATCAGCAAAGCCTAGTGTTTATCGAAGTGAAAAAGCGAGTGAGTCAGGGCTATGGCCATGCCATCGAAACCATCACGCCAAGTAAGATCAATAAATTACGCAAAGCCGCGCAGCATTACCTTTTGGCTCATCCAGAGCACCAACATCGCAACTGCCGTTTTGATGTTGTCACGTTTTCATACACCGGCTCATCAAAAAAGCCCGATTGCCAGTGGCTAAAAAACGCCTTCGCTTAGTGTTATTCAGCGTAGACCTTTTCCTTGAACTCGCATAGATCCTCAATTATACAGGCGCCGCAAGAAGGCTTTCGCGCCTTGCACACATAGCGACCATGCAGGATCAGCCAGTGATGACAGTCCACCTTAAACTCGGCGGGCACAAACTTCTCCAATGCTTTTT
>JBPEWS010000089.1:0-8611 GCA_052032465.1 Pseudomonadales bacterium | reverse complement strand
TTCAAAAAGCCCACCGAAGAAGAGCTGGCTCACGATTATTTATGGCGAGTTCATCAACAAGTGCCGCGCACAGGCGAGCTGACAATTTTTAACCGAAGCCATTATGAAGATGTGCTGATTGTTAAAGTAAAACAATGGATTAGCGAAGCCGAGTGCCATAGACGTTATGCGCAAATTCGCGATTTTGAACGGTTATTGCATGAGACAGGGACGACCCTCATTAAATGCTTTTTGCATATTTCAAAAGATGAGCAAAAACAACGCATGTACGACCGCCTAAACGAGCCTCATAAAACATGGAAGTTCAATCAAGCGGATATTGAAGAGCGTCAGCATTGGTCAGATTATATGGCCGCTTACGAGCAGGCGATCAATGAAACCTCCACCGACTTTGCCCCTTGGTATGTGATTCCTGCCAATTCAAAAACCAACCGTAACCTGCTGATCGCCAAAATTCTCAAAGCAAAGTTGGAAGCCCTCAACATGGATTACCCAACACCCCCTGAGCATTTTAAAGATTTAGTGATAGAAGACTAAAACAATATAAGCCGATGAAATAACAAAAGAAAATGTTAAGCCTTTGTTAACAAATTTGACACAGAGTTAACAAAACGCTTCTTTTGTTAACGTAATAATATTACGTAATGTTGTCCCCGAGATTAATGGAGAGACATCATGAAAAAGCACCTAGTATCAGGTTTGATCGCGGCCGCAGCGGTTTGTGTTCAGCCTGTACTTGCCAATGGCGTTTGTAACCCAACGTCAACTGAAACTTGCGGGATCCCCTTCCCATCCAACTTTTGGGCAACACCCGTTCTTGAAACTACAACAGGCATAGAGCTTAATGTCAGCAATGATATTCTTCGTCCTGAAGTGCTTGAACAATTGCCTATTCAAGATGGCTTTACCCCAGAAGGCATTTTTAATGGATATAGCGGCTTTTCCGCGGCATCGGCTGTAGTTTTTGAGTTTGCGAGCGAACCTGTTGCGAGCAGCCTGCCTAAAGAAGGCGGTGACACGGTTATTGCCATCGACTTAACCACCGGAGAAACACTGCCTGTTTTCGCAAATATTAGCGACTACGCCAAGTCTGACTTGGTTAGTGCGCCATCGGATGTTGTCGAGATTTTCCCTCAATCTCGCTGGCCTTATGGACATAAAATTCTGGTTGCTGTAACCAGCGAGCTAGAACTTGCGCTCGAGCAGCCTCTACTTGATGAGATTATTGCCGATAGTGATGCTGATCAATTCAGCTATGTCACAGAGCTACAAGCAGCTTTAGCCGAGCATCAGCTCGACCCCGCCTCATTGCGCAATGCTACGTTATTTACGGTGCGCACTCGCAATGAAGTCGTTGGCCCTATGTTGCGCGCGGTGGCTGATGTGCGCAGCAATGCTCACCCTGTGCGAGACATTAACGTTCGCTATCTTGACCTTAAACGCGATGTAGCCGCTTTGGTGACGGGCGAAGTACTGGTTCATAATTACCGAACCAATTACGGTACAGGTATTGTCGATTTTGATGCGCAACCGCAGGAACAGTGGATTGAATTTCGACTGACATTGCCCGAGCAAGCTCGTGAAGGCAGCGTGCCGGTTTCGTTATACGCGCATGGCTTAGGCTTAAATAAAGAAACCGACACGTTAGTGTCGGATATCAACTCTGAGCTGGGCATTGCCACTTTCTCGGTTGGCTTCCCTAATCATGGCGCTCGTGCAGAAGCTGATGGTGGAAATGTGTTACAGGTTCTAAGCACTGATCAGCTGGCTAAGCCAATTGGCATGATGGTGCAGTTCGTTATGGACTTTGGTTCAGCTCATCAGGCACTTAAAACCAGCCTGGCGAATATTGATGTACTAGGACAGCGCAGCTTAGAAAGCTGGTGTAAAAACTGCCCTGATGGCGTTCCTGATATCGATCCGAGCCGCATTATGATGCAAGGCACTTCGTTGGGTGGTGTTTTAGGGTCAACCTATGGCTCAATTGCCCCTGACGTTAAAGGCGCGGTATATCATGTCACTGGCGTTGGTGTGACCAGTATTTTATCTGGGTCTATCTTATGGGAGTCGATGTTCGAAAAGCTGGAGCCAGAGGCTGCAAATGGTTCAGAGGCCCTTTTACTACGTGGTGCGATTCAGCAATCATTGGATTATGGCGACTCTATTAATTATATCGACTATTTCCGCTATCCAATTCCAGGAACGCAGGCTAAGCCGATCATGTTAACCATGGGCAACGGTGATAGCATGGTAACCAATGAAAGCTCTGTGGCAGCGGCTCAACTACTCGACTTGCCTATTGTTGGTGATGTGCTCGTTGACATGCCGGGTGTTCGCCAATCTGATGACTTTGACGCTGACGGCTATGGCCTAAAACAATACGAGCCCGTTTATGATCCGCGCTTTTTGGAGGGTGACCTTGCCACCGAGCTGTCGCACGCCTCAGCTCACTTGATCTTCGTTCGAAAGAAAGACAAAGAAGACCAAAAGGCGTTTATCCAGCGCTTCTTGATGGATGAGTAATAGGGCATTCCCCTACTCTCAGCCATAAAGCAAAAAAGCCAGCATCTTGCTGGCTTTTTTATTTAGCTTACGCAGCGATTGTATCGCTTAATCACAAGGGCGGCTTTTAGCGCCATGCAATCCATGACCATAGCGATATGAAAATCGCTTACGCTATTGTGTTACTGCCTCAGGTGTCTCAGTAATAGGCTCAATCACTTCATGAGCTGACATTGCTGGTTTTTCTGGGGCGTGCTGGGTGCTTTTCTGAACTGTAGGCTTGACTGTCATTGCCGCAGGATCAGTAGGCGCCGTTCGTTTTTTATAAGGCTTTTCAAAATCACTCAGATTGAAAAAGACATTATGTATGGTTTCCCATGTTGCCGAGCTGTACTTTTCTCTTTTTACTTGCTCATGCAAGTTGGTTAATGACACTTCTGGGATATTAGTTACATATAAATTGGCCAACCACTTAGGGATAGAGCCACCCGGGTCACCATGTCCAAAAAAGGTCACTTGAGTATGCTCAGGCGACATCGGTCTTAATTCAAAACTGGATTCAACACTCGGCATACGCACAAAACCTTCCTGTTCAGGGAAAAATGTCGGGCCCGAGCGCGACTTGAGAATGATGGTTTTGGATGCAGGATCCTGTGTTGCGGTAACATTCAACACCGTATCCCGGTCTGCCGTTGGCCAAATGCCACTAATTTGGATGTAGTAATAGTTTTTTCCCTGATCATCTTGGATAACTCGGGCATCTTTGTTTTTATACATCCAGTTTTTATTATTAGGTGGGTCGCTTAGCACGGCAATGATGGTTTCTAACGGAGCATTGACCGTTGTCACACCCATAAATTTTTTCATTTGCTGGCCTTCTACATAACGAGTGTAAACAGCCACATCTGCGGGGGTGTCGGCTTCAATGTCCAGCTCCCACTCACTTGCAGAGGCCGTAAATGGCAATGTTAGCGCAAGAGCGGCTAACCAGCGTTTTGCGTTTTTCATAGTGTCTCCTCGGTTTGTGGTCGGTATTATGCGTGAGTCTAGTCAATGTAAACAAAAACATTACAATTACTCAACAATTTTAATAGTAACGAATTTTTGAGCTAAAACTGCGTCCAAGACACAAGAAGAAACGATTTTGTCTTTATCTAACACAGAAAATTTCGGTATATTGACGTTTTGTTTCAGACAAATTACCCAAAAAACGAGAACCCTCGCGACATGCAACGACTCGCTCAGATACTGTTCATTGCCTTAGTTTCCTTGGTGATGCCGGCCCTAAACGCAGAAACCATTATTAAAAGCCATGGCATTGCCATGCATGGACAAGTTAAATACCCGGCAGATTTTACGCATTTTGATTATGTAAACCCTCAAGCACCGGTGAGCGGAGAGCTTAAGCAAAGCACCATTGGCACCTTTGATACCTTTAACAGCTTTATACCTCGTGGTGTCGCAGCCGCCGGCATTGGCCTAATTTATGACTCATTACTGAGCCGCAGTCCAGAAGAGCCGTTTAGCCTCTATGGACTGATCGCTGAATCTGTCGAATACCCCGAAGATCGTTCATGGATTATTTTCCACCTAAACCCAAAAGCTCGCTTTCATGATGGCCAGCCGATCACCAGTGAGGATGTGGTTTTTACATTTAATACCCTGATTGAAAAAGGCGCGCCGCGTTTTAGTTTTTACTATGGCGATGTAAAAAGTGTTGAGGCACTTGGCCCTAGAAAAGTGAAGTTTGAGCTCAAAAATAATCTTAACAAAGAGATGATACTCATTCTGGGAGAGCTGAGTATCTTGCCCAAGCACTATTACGATGAGCATGAGTTTGATGCCGTTAACTTAGACATCCCGCTGGGTAGTGGCCCTTACAAAGTAAAAAGCTTTCAGCCAAATCGACGCATTACCTATGAGAGAGTCGATGATTATTGGGCTGAGTCATTGCCGGTTAATCGTGGCCGACATAACTTCGAGCGCATTATCTACGACTACTACGGTGATCGTGATATCGCCTTTGAAGCGTTACGCGGCGGCCAGTTTAACTTTTTCCAAGAAAACAACTCCAAACGCTGGGCCACACAGTATCAGGGCAAGTTGTTTGACCAAGGCAAATTGATCAAAAAATTAGAATCTCATACTGAGCCGCAAGGTATGCAGGGTTTTATTTTTAATCTTCGAAACCCTTTATTGCAGGATATTGAGCTGCGCCAAGCCATCAACCTAGCGTTTGACTTTGAGTGGTCCAACCAGAACTTATTTTACGGGCAGTATAAGCGCAGCCAAAGCTTCTTTGAAAACAGCGAGCTGGCGGCGCATGAGCTCCCCTCGCCCGCTGAATTGGCCTTACTGACCCCGTTCAAAGACCAGCTACCCCAAGAGGTCTTTAATCAGGTCTATAAAGCACCCGTTTCTGAGGGCACAGGCCGCCCGAGAACCAACCTAATTGCCGCCCAAGAGCGACTTCAATCTGCTGGCTATACGCTAAAAAACAATCAGCTTTATAGCCCGCAGGGACAAGCCGTTA
Organism: Pseudomonadales bacterium; assembly: GCA_052032465.1. Lineage (GTDB taxonomy): Bacteria > Pseudomonadota > Gammaproteobacteria > Pseudomonadales > JAXHSS01 > JAXHSS01. The sequence goes on along the minus strand of JBPEWS010000089.1, from coordinate 3,576 downwards.
AGCTGGAGTTTCTCACTTACTCACCTGCCTATTTGCGTATCTTATTGCCATTTAAGAATAATCTGAGCGCCCTTGGTATCGAGCTAGATATTCGCCGTGTTGATGTTACACAATACATTCAGCGCATGAGAGAATTTGACTACGATATGATGGTCGTGGTCTTTGCGCAAAGTACCTCTCCTGGCAATGAGCAAAGAAATTACTGGCATTCTGATGCGGCGCATCAACCCAGTAGCCGAAACTATATCGGTATCGAAAACCCGGTTGTTGATGCTTTAGTTGACGCGATTATTCAAGCCGAATCTCGTGAGGATTTAATTACCGCCAGCCGTGCGCTCGACCGTGTTTTGCTGTGGCATCATTACTTAGTGCCTAACTTTTATATCGACGCCTATCGCCTAGTCTACGCTGACTCTTTACATTACAAAGCCATCCCGCCTTACGGCTTGGACCTTATGTCTTGGTGGTATGAAGAGCCTGACTCATCAAGCCAAGCCAATGACACCTTGCAGAATCAGGAGCAGCAACCATGACCGCCTACATTATTCGCCGTCTTTTGCTGATGATTCCTACGCTTTTTGTCATCATTTTGCTGAACTTTATTATTATCCAAGGTGCGCCCGGTGGCCCAGTTGAGCGCATGATCGCTGAGCTACAGGGTCAGGACACCAGCACTAGCGGCCAAATTTCATCAGGTGGTGACTTAGCGCCGAGTTCGTCTTCGACGACAAGCTCCAACTCAAGCTCAAGCTATCGGGGCAGCCAAGGAATGCCGCCAGAGCTGATCGAAAAAATCGAAAAACTGTATGGCTTTGATAAGCCAGCGTGGCAACGCTTTTTGTTGATGATGAAACAGTATCTCACCTTCGATTTTGGGGAAAGTCACTATCACGGCAAGCCCGTACTCACGCTCATTAAAGACAGCTTGCCTGTCTCCATCTCTTTGGGTTTGTGGAGCACGCTGATCATCTACTTAGTGTCTATCCCACTTGGGATTCGCAAGGCGGTGCGAAATGGTAGCTTCTTTGATCATGCAACCAGTGCTGTCGTCGTGATTGGCTATGCCGTTCCCGCGTTTTTGTTTGCGATTTTACTGGTAGTGTTTTTCGCCTCAGGCACCTATTTTGACTGGTTTCCTTTGCGAGGCTTAGTCTCCGAAAACCATGACCAACTGTCTTTAGCAGGCAAAATTATTGACTACTTCAAGCACATTACCCTTCCTACCATCGCTTTAGTTATTGGCGGTTTTTCAACGCTTACCTTATTGACCAAAAACTCGTTTTTAGACGAGATCAGTAAACAATATGTGGTTACCGCCCGATCCAAAGGCCTTTCAGAGCGACAAGTGCTCTATCGGCATGTTTTTAGAAATGCCATGCTCATTGTTGTCGCTGGATTTCCAGCAGCTTTTGTCGGTATTTTCTTCACTGGCGCACTACTGATTGAGTATATCTTCTCACTTAATGGGCTCGGTTTGCTGGGCTTTGAGGCAGTTATTCAACGAGACTACCCAGTTATTTTTGGCACGCTATATATCTTCACCCTACTGGGGCTTGTGATGAAGCTTATCAGTGATTTAACCTACATGTGGATTGATCCTAGAATCAACTTTGAGGGGAGCTCATGAGCCATATAACCTCAGGCATTGGCCTCTCCCCTACACAACTTGCTTGGCAACGTTTCAAGCAAAACCGACCTGGCTATTACTCTCTTTGGGTCTTTAGCTTTTTATTGATCTTCGCACTTTTTGCGGAGTTTATCGCCAATGATAAACCGCTATTAATTCACTATGACGATAGCTTCTACGCACCCGTTTTTAAAAGTTATCCTGAAACAACATTTGGCGGCGACTTCCTCACTGAGGCTGATTATAGCGACCCTTACGTACAGTCACTGATCGAGGCAAATGGCTGGGCGATCTGGCCGCTGATCCGCTTTAATGACAATACCATCAACTACTATCACACCAAGCCCTCCCCTGCTGCACCCGATGGCCAGCACTGGCTGGGTACGGATAATCAAGCAAGAGATGTGCTGGCGCGTAATATTTACGGGTTTCGTATTTCCGTCTTGTTTGGCTTTGCTTTAACCGCTCTGACCTTAGTTATCGGCACCATTTTAGGGGCGATACAAGGCTATTTTGGTGGCAAGATCGACCTGTTTTTACAACGCTTTATCGAGATCTGGAGCAGCATGCCGGTGCTATTCATTTTGATCATTTTATCTAACTTTATTTCGCCGAATTTCTGGTGGCTACTGTTGATCATGTTGCTCTTTAGCTGGACAGGCATCGTGGATCTAGTGCGAGCTGAGTTTCTTCGTGGCCGAAATATGGACTATATTAAAGCCGCTCAGGCCATGGCCGTGCCTACGAGTCATATTTTATTTAAACACCTGTTGCCTAATGCGATGGTTGCCTCGCTGACCTTCCTGCCTTTTATGCTTACAGGCGCTATCGGCACCCTGACCACACTGGATTTTTTAGGCTTCGGCTTGCCTCCTGGTACAGCCTCGCTCGGTGAGCTACTTGCTCAAGGCAAGGAAAACCTTCATGCGCCGTGGCTTGCCCTAACTGCCTTTATCACTTTAACCGTTTTGTTGAGCCTTCTTGTATTTATTGGCTCGGCGCTTCGTGATGCCTTCGACACGCGAGTTCAATATGCAAAATAACACCGATGCCTTACTGACCTTACAGTCGCTCAGCGCTCAGTTTAATGGCAGCGAAAGACCCGCTGTCTCGGACATCACGCTTGAGCTTAAACGCAATGACATGTTTGCGTTAGTTGGCGAGAGTGGCTCAGGTAAAAGTGTCACTGCCAGAAGTATTTTGCGCCTTAATCAAGGCCTAAGCTACCAAGGTAAGATCATCTTTAACGACCAAGATTTATTGCAGGCCAGTGAAGCCCAATTACGTCATATTCGTGGCAATACCATTAGCATGATCTTCCAAGAACCACTCACTGCGCTAAACCCTTTGCATACGGTTGATCGTTGTATTCGTGAAATCCTTCTCCAGCATGGGCAATGCCAAAAATCAAAAATCGATGAGCGTATTAACCAACTGCTCATTCAGGTTGAGCTCGGTGGAGAGCTAACTCAGCGCGTGCGCCGCTCCTATCCTCATGCGCTTTCTGGCGGCCAACGTCAACGCGTGATGATTGCTATGGCATTAGCTAATAACCCTGATATTCTTATCGCCGATGAGCCAACGACCGCGTTAGATGTCACGGTTGCCAAAACCATCATGGAGCTATTGAAAAAGCTTCAGGCCGAACGCAATATGTCGATCATTTTCATCTCACATGACTTGCATACCGTAAAACGCTACGCGGACCGCATTGGCGTCATGAAGTCGGGGCAATTAATCGAGGTGCAATCAGCAAAAGATCTGTTTTTAGCCCCCAAAGAGCCCTATACTCAAGCATTGCTTCATACTGTGCCAGATGGCCTGCCACCGACTCATCAAATTGAGCAACAAACTCGCCTACAAGCTGAAAATTTACGGATTTGGTTTCCCATCAAACAAGGTGTTTTTCAAAGAACCGTTGCTCATACCAAGGCCGTTGACGGTGTCGA
>JBPEWS010000088.1:0-7292 GCA_052032465.1 Pseudomonadales bacterium | reverse complement strand
ATGATCTTAAGACGAACGGCCGAGCTGCATTATGTGATGATGGAGCAGCGGTTGTTAATGATTCAATATAAGTCTGCCGTCGAGCGTTATGCGTATTTTCGAGAGGTGATGGATCCAGCTGTAATTGAGCAGATGCCATCGTTCCACATTGCTTCTTATCTTGGGATTACGCCCGAGTCTTATTCTAGAATTAAACGTCAGTTTGCTGAAGATGAAGCGGTTTAGCTTTGGATTAGCATGAGCTTAATCGCGATCGAATGACCATGATAGGCTCATAAACGTTAGGAAATTGTAGCCAGCTTAACAAATATCAATGTGCTAAATGCCGCTCTTCGTTAAGATTTAAAAAAATCTTGGAGACTTGGTATGAAAACATTGATCACAGCGACCTTGGTTGCAACGCTTTCATTAACCTCAATGAGTGCATCTGCACAAAGCGCTGAACAGCGAGGTTTTGAGATTGCTCAACAAAACAGTGAGAGCAATGAGGGCTTTGGCAGTACGCAAGTGGATCTAACGATGATCCTGCGCAATAAAGCCGGTAATGAGGTGGCGCGTGAGCTAACGATCCAGACCCTAGACCATAAAGCGCCGGGTGAGGGTGACAAGAGCCTAACCACGTTTAATTCTCCAAAAGATGTGGAAGGCACGTCGATGCTGACACATATCAAAATTGAAGACTCGGATGACCAGTGGCTATATTTACCAAAGCTAAAGCGTGTTAAGCGAATTTCTTCGTCTAATAAGTCGGGCCCTTTTATGGGTAGCGAGTTTGCTTTTGAAGACTTTGCTTCTTTTGAGTTAGATAAGTTTACTTATAAATATATCGGCGATGACACGGTCGATGGTTTGGCTGTATATGTCGTTGAGCGTTATCCAACCTACGAAAAATCAGGATATGTGCGCCAAGTGACGTATATCGATACTAAGGATTTTCAAACGCGCAAGGTTGATTATTACGATCGCAAAGATGCCTTACTCAAAACCTTAAGCCTAAAAGACTATCGTTTATACGGCGAGTTTTGGCGTGCGCACACCTTGGAAATGGTGAACCACCAAACAGGAAAAAGCACGGTTATGAGCTATGGCGAGTATGATTTCGAGCCTGGTTTAACAGAGGGTGATTTTGAAAAAGGAAAGCTGAGCAATGCGCGTTAATTGTTTTCGCCATGCAAGGCTTACGACTTTCTTTCAAGTCTCATTCCAAACTGCTTTCATAGCAACGTTTCTAACTGCATTGACTGGTGCCTTTAGCAGCACGGCTTTGGCGAGTGAGTGGGATGCTTCAGCCTCGATAGCGGCCGAAGCCCGAGTGTTCACTGAGCAAGCAGCATTTGATCAGCAAGAAGATGAACCGCAACTCTCGTTATTTAGCACCATCGAGCTCGATGGTGACACAGAGCTTGGACGATTTGCGTTTGAAGTTTTTGGGCGTTTGGATAGCGTGGATGATCGTCGCACGCATCTCGATATCCGTGAAGCTTTTTGGCAGCAAGGCTATGCAGATGTTGATGTGCTCGTTGGTGTTAATAAGGTGTTTTGGGGAGTGGCTGAATCGCGCCATTTGGTCAATATTATTAATACCGTCGATGCGGTTGAGTACTTAGATGGCGAAGACTTTTTAGGTCAGCCAATGGTTAATTTAGACTGGTATACGGATGTCGGTAAGCTGTCTGTTTTTGCGTTACCTTGGCATCGAGCTCAGCCTTTCGTAGGAGAAAACAGCCGTTTTCGTGTGGCGCCTGTGCCGGTCAGTAATGAGGCGCAATATACCGGCGGGGCCTCTGAAGACTATTTATCGCTGGCGCTTCGTTATAGTCATTATTTTGGTGACTGGGATGTGGGTGCATCATTTTTTCATGGGGTCAGTCGCGACCCCTCCACTTTTGAGGTTCAAGGTACGGTTGCCCAGACGCCAGATGGCCCAGTGTTTGTTCCAGAGTCTTTGGTGCCCGTATACGAGCTGATCAATCAGGCGGGTCTGGATGCGCAGCTCACAACCGATGACTGGTTGTATAAAGTAGAGGCCATTGTTCGCGAGGGGCAGGGCGATACCTTTGCGGCTACGGTGGGTGGTTTTGAGTATACGCTCTATCAATTATTCGATTCAGATAAGGATCTTGGCCTAATTTTGGAATATAACTATGACGGTCGAGACCCTGACACGGTACTGAATAACGATGTGTTTTCTGGCTTGCGTTTGGCATGGAATGATACGCAGAGCACCGAGCTGCTCGTGGGCGCTTTTGTCGATGCGAAGGATGCTAGCACCGTCCTTAGAGCGGAAGCTAGCCGCCGATTCTTTGAGCATTGGACGGCGTCGTTGGAGGCGCAGCTGTTTGCCAATATTGATCAAGACAATGTAATTGACCCTTTTGCTCAAGACGATTTTGTCACATTGAGCGTCGAGTATTATTTTTAGGAGTAGATGATGAGCGCCGATTCTTCGAAAACTTTTGCCTATCGCTTTGGTTCATGGGTTGTTGAGCATGCTTGGCTGACATTGTTTCTTTCGATGGTTGCGTTTGTGGCGCTGAGTGTTGGGGCAAAAAATTTAAGTATCGGTACCGATTTTCGGGAGTATTTTGGCCCGAATAATCCGCAGCTCAAAAACTATGACTATATTGAGCAGACATTTAATAAGAAAGAAAACATCATTTTCATGTTCTCGCCGACATCGGGGGACGTGCTTAGCGATGAACTACTGCAATTGCAGTTAGACTTTACTGAGGAGGCTTGGCAACTTCCTTATGCGAGGCGTGTTGATTCGTTGACGAATTTTCAACATATGTCCGCTGAGGGTGATGAGTTAATTATTGAAGATCTTATTAGCGCAGATTATCAGGAGGCTGAGGGCGGGTTTCCCCCCGACTATATTGCTCAGGTCAAAGCGCGTATTTTACAAGAGCCGAGCTTGATCGGCCGCATGGTTCGTGAGGACTTTTCTCATGCGACGGTTGAGGTGTTTTTCCAAGTCGAGGGCAAGTCAGAAGCCGAGACGCCGGAGATTATTGCGGCTGAGCGCGCTTTGGTTTCAAAGTATGAGCAAGCGTATCCCGACGTAAAGATTTATCGCACAGGTGGCGTACACATTAGTAATGCGTTTTCAGAGGCCGCGCAAAAGGATATGTCTTCGTTAGTGCCATTAATGGTGCTGATTATTTTGGTGACCTGTTGGATCATGTTGCGCTCAGTGACAGCGACGATGACGACACTCGTGGTGGTGATTTTGTCGGTGGGTTCGGCTTTTGGCGTGGCGGGTTATATGGGCATTAAGCTCACGCCACCTTCTATGACGGCTTCGATCATGATCATGACATTGGCGATTGCCGACTGTATTCATGTACTGATGACCACATTGCAAAATATGCTTAAGGGCATGGCTAAAAAAGCGGCAATCATTGACAGCGTGCGTCTGAATTTTATGCCAGTGCTGATTACAAGTTTAACGACGGTGATCGGGTTTTTGACGATCAACTTTGCCGATTCTCCTCCATTGCAAGATTTGGGCAATATTGTAGCGGTGGGCATGACCTGCGCCTTCGTTTTTTCTATCTCTACTTTGCCTGCGATGCTCACACTGTTGCCGTTGAAGGCGCGAGAGGGGGCTAATGCCTCTAGCAAGGTCATGGGTGTGTTGGCGGAATTTGTGATCAAGCATCGCCATGTCGTGCTGCTCGTCTCGGCGCTGATCACTGTCGGCCTATCGGTTTTATCGGTGCAAAATAAAGGCGATGATGACTTTATTAAGTATTTCGATGATACGTTCCAATTCCGCACGCATACCGATCAAGTTGCCAAGGATATGGTTAGTATGTATCGCATGATTATCCCGATGAAAAGCGGGGAGGCTGATGGCGTGTCGAAGCCCGAGTTTTTGAACAAAATTGAGGCTTTGGAGAACTGGTTACGTGAGCAGCCGGAAATTATGCATGTGCGTTCGATCACGGAAGTTTATAAAAAGCTGAATCAAAATATGAATGGTGGAGACCCGGCGCTTTATCAGTTGCCAGATGATCGCGAATTAGCTGCTCAGTATATGTTGATGTACGAAATGTCATTGCCTTATGGGCTAGATATTACCGATCAGCTAGAGCTGGATAAATCCAGTACGCTGGTCGATGCCATTATGCAGCCTCTAAGCGCGACGGCCACACGTGAGCTAGTGGCAAGAACAGAAGGTTGGTTGTTTGAGCAATACCCTGAGTTTGAGACGCGTGGCGTTCAGATTTCGTCGCCCAATATTATGTTCTCCTATATCTCAGGTCGTAATATTCAAGATATGACGCAAGGCATGATCTTTGCACTCTTTTTGATTTCGTTGGTGCTGGTGTTCGCGCTGCGAAGCGTGAAGCTGGGTTTATTGAGCATTATCCCGAATATGGCGCCGATGGGCTTGGCGTTTGGTACTTGGTATCTTCTGGTGGGTGAGATTAACTTCACTATGGCTGTTGCTCTGGGTATGACCTTGGGCATTGTGGTGGATGATACCGTTCACTTCTTGTCTAAATACCTTCGCGCAAGACGCGAACAGGGCTTAAATACTGAGGACTCGATTCGCTATGCTTTTACTAATGTCGGTAATGCGCTGTTGGCGATGTCGATTGTTATTGCTGCGGGCTTCTTGGTTTTGGCTCAGTCTCACTTTTTGGCAAACTCTGGGCTCGCGCAGTTAACGGCTTTGGCGATTGTTTTTGCCTTGTTAGCTGACTTCTTATTGCTGCCGACATTGTTGTTATTGCTGGATAAAAAGCCGATAACGTCGTCGTCTTCGAGTTAGCGCTGGGTTGAACCTCGGCTGGCGAGGGAAACGCCATCACGCTTTGGAGTAAAACTATGCTACTATCGCGGTTTTACTCCTTTTCTCTGAATTATGAACGATTCGCTGGTAAAGCATATCTTATGCGCAAAGGTCTATGATGTGGCGGAAAAAACGCCCATTACTGAGGCCAAGAATCTATCGAAGAAGCTGAATAACCGAGTGCTCTTTAAGCGAGAGGACTTACAGCCGGTTTTTTCGTTCAAAATTCGTGGCGCCTATAACAAAATCGCCCAGTTATCAGAGCAGGAGAAACAACGAGGTATTATTGCTGCCTCGGCAGGCAATCATGCCCAAGGCGTTGCCTTGTCGGCTCAGCGTTTGGGTGTTAAGGCCGTTATCGTGATGCCTCAAACAACACCTGATATAAAAGTGCGCTCAGTACGAGCCTTTGGCGCAGAGGTGGTGCTCCACGGTGATGCTTATGATCAGGCTTATGAAAAAGCCTGCGAGTTGATCGCGGCCAACGACTATACCTTTATTCCTCCTTATGATGATGAGCTGATCATTGCAGGTCAGGGCACGGTCGGTCTTGAATTGATCCAGCAGCTGAATCATATCGATGCGGTATTTATCCCCGTGGGCGGGGGCGGTTTGCTAGCCGGGATTGCCAGCTACATAAAGTATCTGAAGCCTTCAATCCAAATTATTGCGGTTGAGTCGGAAGAGTCGGCCTGTTTTAAAGCGGCTTTTGAATCAGGTGAGCGCGTCATTCTTGATCGTGTCGGCATTTTTGCTGACGGCGTTGCCGTTAAGCAGATGGGCGAGGTGACCTGGCAATATGCGCAGGGGTTTGTTGATGATGCGGTGGCGGTCAGTACCGATGAAATTTGCGCGGCGATTCAAGAAGTGTTTGAGGATACGCGCAGCGTCATGGAGCCCGCAGGTGCGCTCTCTGTTGCGGGTATGACGAACTATATTCGAGAAAACGGATGGCAGGACAAAACCTGCGTTGCTATTTTATCGGGAGCGAACCTAAACTTTCACCGATTGCGCTATATTTCAGAGCGTGCAGAAATCGGCGAAAAGCGAGAAGCTATTTTTGCGGTGACCATTGCCGAGCAAAAAGGAAGCTTCTTAGACTTTTGTGAAGCGCTAGGCAAGCGCAATATTACCGAATTTAATTATCGCTATGACGGTCGAAATGATGCGCAAATTTATGTCGGCTTGACGACCGAAGATGCGCTGGCGCGAGAAGCGATCTATGAGCAATTATCGGCAGACTATCAACTGAAAGACTTAACCGATGACGATATTGCTAAGTTGCATATTCGTTATATGGTGGGCGGCAGACCGCCAGAAGATGCACCAGAGGAATTAGTGTTTAGCTTTGTTTTTCCAGAACGCCCTGGTGCATTACTGAGCTTTTTAAAGCAATTAGGCCAGCTTTGGAATATCAGTTTATTCCATTATCGAAATCACGGTGCAGCCTATGGACGCGTTTTGGTTGGCTTTCATGCTCAATCAAGCGATCGCGAAGCTATTCATCAAATGCTAACGCATTTAGGTTATGAATTTGACGAACAAACAGATAACCCTTCCTATCAACAGTTTTTGAAATAACGCTTTATGACGGATAAAACCCCAATGGAATCTCGCAATAAAACCATTTATTTATTGCCAAACTTATTTACCACGGCCGCGCTTTTCGCTGGTTTTTATGCAGTGATGACCGCCATGCTCGGGTCCTATGAGAAATCGGTGGTCGCCCTGATTATTGCAGGCTGCCTAGATGGGCTGGATGGGCGCATTGCTCGAATGACAAATACCCAAAGTGAATTTGGGGCGCAATACGACTCCATGTCAGACTTAGTTGCCTTTGGAGTTGCGCCAAGTTTGGTGGCTTTTACCTGGTCAATGCACTTTGCGGGCAAATTTGGTTGGGTTGCCGCGTTTATCTTCGTGGCCTGTGCTGCAATACGACTTGCGCGCTTTAATGTGCAAATAGAAAAAACCGACCCGAACTACTTTATTGGGCTGCCCAGCCCTGCTGCTGCCGGAACGTTGGCCTCAGCGGTATGGCTTGGGGTGGATTACAATGTGACAGGTGAAGCCTATGTTGCATTAATCGTGGCGCTTACTATCTTTTTAGGGCTGTGTATGGTCAGTAATTTCAAATACAGCTCCTTTAAAAAGCTGAATAACAACCGCATTCCGATCGTAGGATTGGTTATTGTCGTTCTGGCATTTTCACTCGTGTTGCTACATCCGCCACTGGTATTACTCATCGTTGGTGGTGTTTACGCAGTATCAGGTCCCATTATGTCCATATTTCGTAAATAGACATTAGTAGGAAAAACAGGTGCTTACGAAGGCGCGAGCAAAATGGGTCAAAAAATATATTAAAAAAGCGCAAAAGTTAGTTGACGGTCAGTCAATAGGCTGTAGAATGCACAGCTCTCGACACGAGAGAGGCTTCGCGGCCTAGCAGTGCAGGAGTTTGAAACGGCTTGAAAGGGCCGCAAAGAGAACA
>JBPEWS010000087.1:0-2844 GCA_052032465.1 Pseudomonadales bacterium | reverse complement strand
GTGCCTGGGTAGACTATACGTCGGTTACTGTTCGTCATAAGATGTAGAAATGTAAAAGGTTAGTTTACTTAAATTCAAAAATTCTGTAAAAGTACTATTTTTACACGAAATTCGGTCTCAGGGGGAAATAATACATGGCACCAACGGAAACAAAAAAGATTTTAGTGGTTGATGATAGTCGAACCATCCGTCAGGTTGCAGAAACCATACTGACGACGGAGGGTTATCAGGTAATTACTGCAGAAGATGGCTACGAAGCGCTCAGCGTTTTGCATGACCATGAGTTTGCGATGGTATTCATGGATGTTATGATGCCGCGCTTAGATGGATTCCAAACCTGTGTATTGATCAAAAATCATGAGCATTATGAAAAGCTGCCTATCGTCATGCTTTCGAGCAAAGACGGCGCATTTGATCAAGCGCGTGGCAAGTTGCTCGGTTGTGAGCAATATATGACGAAGCCATTTACTCGAAAAGATATTTTAGATGTGGCAAGACAATACGCTCCGGAGGCGCTGCAGTGAGCAGAATTTTAATTATCGATGATTCCCAAACGGAATTTTTCAGCCTTAAAGAGTTTCTGACGAAACAAGGGCACGATGTGACATGGGCTACTAATGGCTTTGATGGCATCGAAATGGCAGTGGCTGAACGTCCAGATTTGATCCTGATGGATGTCGTAATGCCAGAGCTCAACGGTTTTCAGGCAACACGTCGCCTGAGCCGCCATGATGCAACTAAGCACATTCCTGTTGTGATGATTACAACGAAAAACCAAGAAACCGATAAGATTTGGGGTATGCGCCAAGGCGCTAGTGAATACCTCACCAAGCCAATTAACCAAAAGCAATTGCTTAAGGTGATGAAACAACTACTATAATTTATGAGTTCAGCTGTATTTCGCTACCTTTCAGAACTTCAGCATCAGGTAGCAGAAATAAAACTCGAAGAAGTTCACGAAGAAAACCAGCAACAAGGCTATGTCGTATTTACTGTTGCTGATTATTTTTTTGCCGTTCCTGCTCAAATTGTTCTAGATATTCGTTCGAGTATGGATGAAATTTCAGTCACGCAAATCCCCCATGCCCCGGCTTATGTTGATGGGGTTATGGCGTATAAGAACAGCCCAAAAGCTATTGTTGATCTGGAGCGGTTGCTCTGGGAAAAGAAGGAAAAACACAAAACTCAGTTATTAATTGTCAATGACTCTCAGGCAGGTGTAGCGCTTAAAGTGGATCGCGTTTTGGGCTTGCGTGTGAGTATGCATGAACCTGTTCCTGCCCCTGAGGTGAGTTTTGCTGAACAGTGCATCCATGGCTTGTTCCAACACGATGCACCTTGCTATTTATTGGATCTATTTACCGTAATGAATGCTTACGAGTCGACTAAGGAGAAGACTGCATGAAAATTAATCGATTACTCTCGCTATTGCTTATTTTGTTCATCCTGGCGTTGACGGTTGCAGTAATCAACGGCTCCTTGCTCTTTGTCATGGGCCAGAAACAAGCCGAAAGTCAGAGACTGGCGCTCAAGTTGGCTGAAGTTAATCAGCACTTGCCGACGGCTATGCAGTACGAAATGGATTCTTTTGATGCCTTGGTTCGTTTGCAAGGCGAGCTTGCGCCATTTGTCAAAAATGATGTAGTCGAAACAGTCACACTAGATGAAGATGAAATTGACCTCGACATGATGCTTGCTGAAGAAGATGAGACTGAAGCGGTTGAGCTAACGGATCAGCAGCGCTTCAACGCCTTGGTTGCGGATTTAGAGCTGATTATTTCAGAAGAGTCGTCGATTGCCGAAGTTGCCTCAAAGCGTGAGCGTGTGATTAATGCGCTTCCGGGCAGTAAGAACATGAACCAACTGCTTGAGCAATTGGTTTCTGCTGGTGCTCCATCTAACTTGGTCTCTTATGTTCGCCAGCGCGAGCTGTTCCTAAGCTTGTTCCGCACCAAGCTAGCCAACGTTTATGGCAAAGTCTACAACCCGGATAACCAAGAGCTAGAAGAGCTGGTACCTGCTTTTTATGATGCGAAAACAGCAACGGAAGACAGTGTTATACAAATTCGCCGCTTTGGTAGCTCAAAAGGGCAGGTGGCTATAGATTACTTCAATGACCTAAAAGATGATTTTGAGGTGGTCATTTCACCGACTACGCTGGATATTATCGGCAATAAAGGGTTTGCGGCGAGCTTGAAAGCAGCGTCGCGCGCTTATGCAGATGCAGCCTCAATTAATACCGATACCTTGCTTGCCTCGCCTTCTTCGTGGACAACAAAGTTTCAACCTCATTTTCCTAACCGCGATGTAGGCTATATTAGTTTGGCGATAGCGGTATTTTCACTTGTTGGCTATCTGCTAATTAATCTGCTTGAGTCGCGCCGTCAGCGCTCACAAATTCACCATGAAAAAGAACAGTCGCAAGAAGCGATCTTACGTTTGCTTGACGAGCTTGAGCCAGTTGCTGAAGGTGACTTAAGTGTTCAAATGACAGTAACTGAGGATGCGACGGGTACAATCGCAGATGCGATTAACTTAACCCTAGAGCAATTAAGAAGTCTGGTTGTCACTATTGATAACGCGGCAAAAGAAGTGGATTCATCAGCAGGTGAAGCCCAAGAGCGCGCCAAGAAAATGACCGCTATGGCCAACTCGCGTGAGAAGCATTTAAGTGCAGCGATTGCGGATGTGAACCGTATTTTGAAGTCGATTGAAAACGTCTCTGAAAAAACGCGTGAGAGTTCTGACGTAGCGAAAAAGTCGGTTGATATTGCCGAACATGGGGCAACGGTTGTAGAAAAAACCATTGAGGGTATGAACAATATCCGTAATCAGATTCAGGAC
>JBPEWS010000086.1:0-2780 GCA_052032465.1 Pseudomonadales bacterium | reverse complement strand
TAATGCACAAGGTTGAGATCAAGCCGCTGTCTATCGCTCGACCCACTTTTTTGAAGTTAATCACTTGTTCGAGTAAGTGCGCTAGTGGCTCATTGTTTAATAACGCAAAGGAGCTGCGATTTTTCTTATCACCGCCACTGCCAAAGCTGTCGAGAATGGTCCCTAGAAAATCGATAATTCGGGTTTTAAACACCTGCTCGCTGGACAGGTTAGCCCACACCCGAGATAGAGAGTTAATGCCTAATTGAAAATTATGCGCATGCGCTGCCAAACCGGCTGCATTCAATGAGCCTGCCGAGGTGCCTGAAATAATCTCAAACGGTAACGGGGACTTTTTGGGAAGAACTTCTGCTATAGCGCGCAGAACGCCAATCTGATAAGCCGCTCGTGCTCCACCACCTGAGAGCACCAACGCTGTTTTTTGCTTAGGCATCGAGTTTATTATTTTTACTGTTTGCCATTACATCATAAGATTTTGGGTCGGTGACCATCTCAGCTTTTGAGTCAGAATCGCATTTTTTTGGGTCGCCACCGCAAATTTCGCATTCACCCATTTCCATCTGATTCAGACCCCCGCAGGTACCTTTGATCGGCTTATTTGAAAATATAACGCCAACGGCCATAGCACCAACTACAACGAGCATGATCAAAACCGAAAGTATAATAGTCGCCATAAGAGTAAAACTTTTTAACAAATCATCATCTTATACCAGTCTATTTCTTGTTTCTACCCTCGCATTCACATAGAATTCCGTGTCGCCTAAATACTTCACGAGGAATTCGCATGTCCATTCCATCCGCCTTTTTTCAAAATTTCTTAGGCCCTTCTCCGACATGGTATAAACAACTCATTATTGCCTTTTTGATCATCAACCCGATCTTATTAATCGTTGCCGGTCCTTTTGTGGCAGGTTGGGTATTGATTCTAGAGTTTATTTTCACGCTGGCGATGGCCCTTAAGTGCTACCCGCTTCAACCTGGCGGCCTACTCGCTATTGAGGCTTTAGCCATCGGCATGACCTCGCCTGATTTAGTGCTTCATGAAATTCAGGCTAACCTTGACGTACTCTTACTACTGATCTTCATGGTGGCGGGTATTTACTTCATGAAAGACCTTTTGTTTTTTGTGTTCAACCGTTTGCTACTCAAGATCAAAAGCAAAGTCATGTTATCGCTGTTTTTCTGTTTTTCGGCGGCGATTTTATCGGCTTTTTTGGACGCCTTAACCGTTATTGCCGTAATTATCAGCGTCGCTGCGGGTCTTTATGCCGTTTATCACCGCGTGATTACAGGCCATGAAGCGGAATACTCAAAAGAGCCAACGGGTGAAAAAGGCATTTTGGATCGCTCAGATCTTGATCGTTTTCGCGCCTTTTTACGCAGTATTATGATGCATGCCGCCGTAGGTACGGCCTTGGGCGGTGTGTGCACCTTGGTTGGTGAGCCTCAGAACTTGGTCATTGCTCACGTAGCTGGCTGGAACTTCGGCGAATTCATTATCCGCATGAGCCCGATTACCTTCCCTGTGTTTTTCGCAGGTCTTTGTGTTTGTATGTTGCTTGAGAAGTTTAAAGTCTTTGGCTACGGCGAAACGTTGCCGGCAGATGTGCGCCGCATTTTGACTGAAAATGCAGCCGCTGAAGATGCAAAGCGCACATTGAACCAAAAAATCATGTTGGTTTGCCAAGCCGTGATTGCTATTTGGCTGATCATAGCCCTAGCGCTTCATTTAGCCGCTGTCGGCCTGATTGGTTTATCGATCATTGTTTTGGCGACCTCATTTACTGGTGTTGTTGAAGAGCATCAAATCGGCAAGGCCTTTGAAGAAGCTCTGCCATTTACCGCGCTATTAGTCGTCTTTTTCGTGGTGGTTTCTGCCATTGAAGCCAATGGCTTGTTTAGCCCGATTATCGATGCGGTACTGCATATGCCGCCTGACAACCAGGCTGGCGTGTTCTACCTAGCTAACGGCATTTTGTCAGCCATTAGTGATAATGTTTTTGTTGCAACGGTTTATATTAACCAAGTTGCTGATGCGTTAGCGGCGGGCACAATCACACGAGATCAGTTTGATGTATTGGCTGTAGCTATTAATACAGGGACAAATATCCCAAGTGTTGCTACGCCTAATGGCCAAGCCGCTTTCCTTTTCTTGTTGACCTCAGCTGTTGCACCTCTGATTCGCCTGTCTTACGGCAAGATGGTCATCATGGCGCTTCCTTACACCATCGTTATGACTATTGTGGGCTTTATCTGCATCTTCTATTTCCTTGATCCGATGACCGAATGGTTTTATCAGATCGGGCTGATCGAACACCATACAGGTGGCCCTAATATTGGCAGTGGCGCTCACGGTGGCGGCCACTGAGCCCACTCACAAATAAAGCCCGCCCAGAAATAAAAAAAGCTGAACCAAGGTTCAGCTTTTTTTGCCTGATTATATTCAGATCACTTCTGTGCGTTGCTTTTCATCACTTTTCATCACTCTTCATCTGCCGCACTTTTTTCACCGTTAAGGTATAGGCACTGACCGTCACTTTTCTTATTTAATAACGCTAAAAAGTCATCGTGGGCGGCCAACTCATCAGGTGACGCATGAGAGCTGGCAAAAACCCAGCTTGCATCACGTTGTGATAAGCCACGGTTACTCATATCTTGCGCTGATGCCTGCTCTGCCAAGCCCATACTGATCTGCCCACCTGTCATTGCAAGATAGACGTTTGCTAGAATTTCGGCATCTAATAATGCGCCGTGAAAAACACGGTTATCATTATTGATCA
>JBPEWS010000085.1:0-6144 GCA_052032465.1 Pseudomonadales bacterium | reverse complement strand
GCCTCAAACCGAGCCAAGGTTTGCTCTATCACACCTTGTTGCAAGCCTCGCCAGCCAGCATGAACCGCAGCAACTTGGCGACCTAGCTTGTCTGTGATCAAAATTGGCAGGCAATCTGCGGTCATGACAACACAGGCGGCGCCTCGCTGATCCGTGATACAGGCATCTGCGGCTATCGCCGCTTGGCCACTCTGGGAATGGCTTGCTTGCGCTGATGTTGCTTTTTGCCAGTTTGTGACAGCTTGTCCATGAACCTGATCGAGCCATGCGATCGGTTTTTGCAGGCCCAAGCCCTTAGCCAAAACATCGCGACGATGCTCGACATCTAAAAGCTCATCTTGAACATGTGTGGCAAGGTTAAACGGGCTCGGATCGTCTGTTTGAAGAGACTCCATACTGGTGGTCACCGCTCGCACCGACATGGGCGCTGACCAAGTCGGCAAAATCCAGCTTTTTGGTAATTGATTAGTTCTCACCCGGGTCCTCATCAAAGCGCTGAATGATCAGCTGCATATCTTCAGGTAACGGCGCTTCAAAGGAGCAAAACTCCTGCGTTTCAGGATGCACAAACCCCAAGGCAAACGCATGTAAGGCTTGTCGCTTAAACTGCTGAAGCGCGCTGCGAAGCTCTGGCGTTGCTCCTTTTGGGAAATAAGGTTTGCCATACACACTGTCGCCTACCAGCGGATAGCCTTGATAAGCCATATGAACACGGATCTGGTGAGTACGGCCCGTTTCGAGCTGAGCTTTGATCCAAGTAAAATGCTGATAGCGTTTTTCGATGGAAATATGCGTAACCGCTGGCTTACCTTCGTCAACAATCGCCATCTTCACTCGCTGAGTCGGGTGACGGGCAATTGGCGCATCAATAGTAAAGTCAAGTTTAATACCGCCAACAGCAAGCGCCTGATATTCACGGAATACGGTTTTTTCCTGCAATTGTTCTACCAAGCTTTTATGCGCCTTCAAGGACTTGGCTACCATAAGTAGGCCCGAGGTTTCTTTATCAATTCGGTGCACCACACCGGCACGTGGTAGCGCTGAAATCTCAGGTGCGTGATGCAAAAGCCCATTGATTAATGTACCGGTTGAGTTACCTGCCCCGGGGTGAACAACCAAGCCCGCAGGCTTATTTACCACAATAACGTGGTCATCCTCATAGACAATATCCAGCTCCATTGGCTCAGGTAACCAGCGATCATCCGCCTCAAGCACTGCACTCAGGGTAAGTGTTTGCCCAGGCTCCACCTTGGTTTTGGGTTTTTCTTTTTTGCCATCAAGCAATAATTTGCCTTCCTTAATCCAGCCCTGCAAAGCGCCACGGGAATAGCTATCGAATAATTGCGCAGACGCGACATCTAAGCGTTCACCGATCATATTGTCTGGCACAACGGCCATTAGCTCAATTTCTTCAAATACAGGTTCTGACATAGTTTCCCATCAAGTTCTTAAATGAATTCCAGCGCCTAGCTTTGCTCAAGCCTCAGAGTTGGGTAAGATAGCGAGACATTATACATCGAGATAGTTTTATGCGTCGCCTTCTGTTTGTCTGCCTACCTATTTTTGTTTTGACCAGTCTTGTGGCAGGTTGTTCAAGCACTCAAAAAACCTCGCAACTTGAGGGCACCGAAGGGCAATTAGTTGAAAGCGCTGTTGAGCTGGTTGAAGACGGTTATTATCTTGAAGCCATTGAAGAATTAGAAGCCATTGAAGTGCGCTTTCCATTCGGTCAGTACAACGAAATTGTCAAACTCAACTTGATATACTCTGGCGTGCGCACCGAACAATACCCATTAGCCATCAACAAAGCGAACACCTTTGTTAAGCAGTTTCGTCAAAGCCCGAACATGGACTACGTGCTCTACCTTCGCGGCGTCGCACTTTATTATCAGGACTACACCGTTTCGCGCCGCTACCTGACCCGCAATGATGATGACCAAGACCTCGCCTCTTTCAAACTCGCTTACCGTGACTTTTCTAGCTTAATCAGCATGTACCCTGAGAGCGACTATATTCCTGATGCCAAGGCTCGAATGGTCGATATTCGCAACGCACTAGCTAAGCGAGAGCAAAACACCGCCAGTTTTTACCTTAAGCGCGGTGGTTATGTCGCCGCGATTGAGCAAGCAGGCAAAGTGCTTAATGAATACCCGAACTCCCCTGCCATTGCTGAGGCTTTAGCCGTAAAAGTCAAAGCCTATGAAATGCTTGGCATGACGTCGTTACAAGAAGAATATTATGCGCTATTGACGACTAACTTCCCGAACTATCAAAACATCGATAGCGAAAACAAAACCGTGGATCTCGACACACCTCAAGATCATGTCGATTGGTTGTCCTTAGTCACCTTCGGACTACTCTAGCAACGCGTAAAAGACAACTTAGTGTGATCGTCGTTGTAAAAAAGCTAGGTTAATGCTTGATTGACTGCCATTCACCTGGCGCCAAATTAGCAAGCTTCCATGGGCCGATTTGAACACGAACAAGGCGCAGAGTAGGAAAACCAACGGCGGCCGTCATGCGACGAACTTGACGGTTTTTCCCCTCGCGAATAATGACCTCAATCCAACTGGTCGGAATATGCTTTCTAAAACGCACCGGCGGGTTTCTTGGCCATAGCATGGGCTCATCTATGCGCTTGGCCTTAGCGGGCTTGGTCATCCCGTCTTTTAGCTGAACACCCTGACGCAACGCCTCAAGAGCTTGCTCGGTCACCTCGCCATCCACCTGCACCCAATATGTTTTGGGCATTTTCTTCTTCGGGTTCGCAATTTTTTGATTCAGCTGACCATCATCGGTAAGCAGCAATAAGCCCTCACTGTCTTTATCTAAGCGACCTGCTGCATAGACATTAGGCACATCAATATAATCTTTCAACGTCTGACGACCGTCAGCGTCGGTAAACTGAGTTAACACGCCAAACGGCTTATTAAAGGCAATCAACATACCATCGACTTTTAACTGTGGATTATTTAGCGTGAATTATTCAATACTTTGAGTGAATCGACAACGAGGAAAAGCACTACAACCCCAAAACAATTGGCCTTTACGTGCTCCAGTTTTTACTTGTCTCTGAACTAATGTTTGCTGACAGCGCGGACAAATATCGGTCTGAAGATGTCGCTTATTAAGAGCCTCAACATGCTCTTGTCGCGTTGTAAGATTTCGAGCTTGCAACTGCTCTACTTTGCTTGCAAGGAGTTCTGTTTCAACCTGAGAAAAAATGGGGTCTGTAAATGCCTCAATATAGCGACTTAAGCCCATCTTAATCACATTTTTTGGCATTTGTGTTTTAAACTTGCACTCACCAAAAAAGACCACAACAGGATGAATATTCGCTTCATCCAAGGATAATTTTGCAGCCAGTGCTTTTTTTTGACGAAATGTCTGGCGCAATGGGTTTTGAAATGAATATTTTTTCTTATAAAGCACTTGCGTCCACTTTGCCTGATTTTCCGATCCGTAAATCCACCCTTTCATGTGCTTTGTCTCAACGATAAATACGCCAAAGCGGGAAACCAATAGGTGGTCAATTTGCGCTGTTTCATTGGATACGGGTATGTATAGATCGTTAAATCGATGATAAACCGTGTCATCTAAGCCCAACCAAAGTCGAAAACCCGTAACACGCTCACCCAGCCAACCCTTAAAGAGGCTCATCGGCGTTAATATGCCTGAACACCAAATTTCAACAACATGCGTGGCAGCACATCATCCAAATTCTGGACATCTGAATCACTTAACTCGATCAGGTTAAACCCATATTTCGCATAGAGCTCCTGCTTTTTCTTTTTGCGCGCCAGATATTTAGGCTCATCTTCATACCCCCAGTACTCAATATAGACCTTTCCTGTAGGGATATAAAAATCACTGTAAACATCTTCTTCGATAGGTAGCTTTCTCTCGTAGGCATGCACAATTTCAGCCATATAAAGCCAATTATCAATCAGCATTTCCGCCTTAGAACGAACCATATGCCCATCTGCACTTCGATGTTTCGCCTCGAATTTTTCACGAAACTCCATACTTGGATCGCTTGTCGGCTCGGTTGGCCTTTCTTCAGTTTCAGCACCTTTAACTTGGTTAACCGTATTGATCAAAACCTTGGAAGATAAAATCGACTCAGGCCAGCGCACATAAGGAACACCTGATTGATAGTTTTCAGCTTGAATACCGCCCTGCTTTTCACCTTGTGCGGTTAAAACCCAACCTTTAAGCCCTTTTTTTACCCAGCCGATTTCTGACAAAATAAAGTTAATTTTAACCGCAGATAAGTCGAATGATTTGCCAATATTCGTGGAGGTTATAGACGCACTTGATGAACTTTCGGGCTCAGGCTCATTCCCGCTCAAACCGATGTCTATTGTTTCCGGCCAGACAATATAAGTCCCAAACTTGCTGGACTCCTTGTATTCGCCACCCGCCTGATTACCGAGATCGGCCAATACATGCTTACCATCTTCGGTATTCAAATAGCCTATTTCATTGAGCTTGATAAACACATCTCTGGAATTGAGTCCCCATTTTTTTGCCAGCGCTGATGTGGATATTTTTTTCATAGCGATCCCTCTTTTTCATTGCCACGATTTATGTCTTTCCCTATTAAAAAGCAAAGCGCAGCCTAGCTCAAGTTTGATCTATCTCGGTAATACGCATCCTGTGACGATTCGATTTTGGCTTTTAGTGAACGCATGCTAGTATTTTTACTCAGTATTTTAAGTTGCATGTTGTCACGTGCTTCACATTCTCCAGATTAGCTTCAAAGCCATGCATGAAGAAATAAACCCAGCCTCTGGGCAACCTGAAAACGATACGCAACAACACATGGAGCCGCAGACGCTTGAAAGCGAACAATCGCCTGAACACCATCGCCTACTGCCTCGCGCTTTACGCTATCTGCTTGCCGCAATAATCGCGCTTATCAGCACCGTGCAGGGCGTTATCATTTTGTGTTTGGTGTGGTGGTCATGGAGCCCGATCCATCAAACCATGTTTACCGTAAGCTATCAGCTCAAAGGGCTGCTTAATGAACAACCTGAAATTACCCATCAGTGGGTTGATGAGAGTGAGATAAGCGACCACTTCAAGCGGGCCGTGATCACTGCAGAAGATGCACGATTTTTGGAGCATTATGGTTTTGATTGGACGGGCATTCAGCAGGCACTAAAGCGCAATGATCGACAAGGAAAAATCGTCGCTGGCGGCTCCACTCTGACTCAACAGCTCGCCAAAAACCTATTTTTAACGAACCATCGGTCCTACCTTCGCAAGGCACAAGAGGCCGTCATTGCGCTTTATATCGAAGCTCTGTGGAGCAAAAACCGCATTTTGGAAGTCTACATGAATTCTGTAGAACTTGGTGAAGGGATATACGGCGTAGAAGCCGCGGCCCAGCATTACTTTCAGCACTCGGCAAAAACACTAACGCAAAACGAAGCCATTCAACTTGCCGCCATGCTGCCCAACCCGCGTCATTACCAAGTGCATTTTAATGGTCAAGGCCACTTAGCCCGACAACGTGCTATTCGGCGGTATTTTCACCATACCGTTATTCCCTAGTTCTATTGGCCTACACTGGCAATGTCGATGCTTTGTCTCATCGCTTTAGCAATAAAAAAAGCGGGCAAGCCCGCTTTTAAGAAAGAGTATAAAAATTATACTGCGTGGATAGTGAAGCCGTCACTCCATGCGATGTTCCAGCCAGGTGGCGTCATCCCCCTGGGTTTGGCTTCATAAATTCTTCTACCGCCAGCATTAATAATGATCACAGCGTTATAGTTAAAGCCTGTTAGATTGTAAATTTCAAAGCGCAAATCCACACTTTGACCTTTGCTCAATTCAAAGAGCGTAGATCCACTTTGCATAAAATCAACATGCAAAATTTCTGTTCCGTCTTTGAAAACACCCACTCCATCATCAGCTTGGTAAACACTAATTTCCACTTGTCCCGCAGGCAAGGTGACATCTTTTGCCATCTTCATACTCCTTTTAATTGTGAAAAATAAATTTACATTAAGGTTGTATGCTTTTTCAAGATGAAAATGATTATTGGCCGATAATTTCGATCCAGTAACCATCAGGGTCTTTGATAAAGGCGATATTTTTCATAAAACCGTCTTCAGGACGTTTCTGATAAACCACGTT
>JBPEWS010000084.1:0-1839 GCA_052032465.1 Pseudomonadales bacterium | reverse complement strand
TCATGCAATACCATGCCGCCAATCAACTGCACATCGAAGTGGCGCATACCCAAGACACGCTTAGAAGCCTCACGAACCACCGCAAATGCCTCGATTAATAAATCGCTCGGCGATTTTCCAGCTTCTAGCTGCGCCTTAAATTCCGCTGTTTTTGCTGCTAGGGCTTGATCATCCAGTGCTGAAATACTCGCTTCCAGTTGATTGATCTTTTTAACGATCTTGCGATAACGCTTAAGTTCTCTTGAGTTTTTTGTTCCAAAAATATAACGCAACATGAGACATTCCTGACTAATAAAAATGCCAACTTTTCAGTTGGCATTTGAATAAAAAAGATGGGATTGATTTTAACTGGATTTTCGAGATAACTCTATTAAATACGGCGACGGATCAACCGCTTTGCCACCGACGAGTACTTCATAATGCAAATGTGGACCCGTTGAGTTACCTGTGCTGCCTACTTCGGCAATAATATCGCCCTGCTGGACCACCTCACCGGTTTCAACTAGCAGCTTGTTACAGTGCGCATAGCGCGTCACCTTGCCATCCATATGTGTGATCTCAATCACTTTACCATAACCGCCTTTATTGCCCGAAAAGCTAATAATGCCAGCGCCTGTACTATAAATCGGCGTGCCAACCACGGCGGCGAAGTCCACTCCAGCGTGATAATCCAAACCACCATTAAACGGATTCGCTCTAAAGCCAAAACGCGAGCTTAAGAAGCCCTTGCGCACAGGCTTACCTGCCAAACGCACCTCATCATGCCACTCTTTGGCATAAAGCATATCGGTCAGCGTTTCTAAACGGATTTGCTTCTTTTCGATCTCCTCATCAAGCGCAGCCAGTGCATCTTCAAAACGTGGGCGCTCGAAATCAGCGCTCTTTGCATCGAAACCACCGATCGCCAATGGCTGACCGAAATCAAACTCTTCTTTATCAAGACCAGCGACATCAATCGCACGCTCAGCAACGGCTTCCATCTTGATTAACGCCGCTTGCATTTGCGCCATTTTCACTGACATTGCATTGATCTCTTCATTGGCTAATGCCTTCATGGTCGAGATCTCAGCCTGTTTTAGCTCAAGCTCTTGTTGCCAATGCGAAACGACAGAACGGTTCACATTGTCCGAAAAATTCATACTTTGATATAGATCGCTGCCATAAGAGCCAATAACAAAACCTAGCCCTAAGGAAAAGATTGCAGCAAGTGCAGCGCGTTGCCTATACTTAAGCAGGTTTTGACTTCCGCTTTTAAGCTTCTTCAATACCGCCATAAATCATTACCTATTGTTTTCTATGAAAAAAATCGACGAGATTATAGCAGACTCATCTCTTTTTGACGAACTTTTGGCAAAGTGTAGCACGCTGGGCGATGTGCAAGCCGTGCTAGACACAATAGACCAACGATTTTCACAAGCGAAGATTAATATTAAAGATCAGGTATTGGTGATGGTTTTAGCGGATCAACAAGAAGCGTTCCGTGCTCATTATCAAAAAGCCGCCATCATTCAGGCCATGGCAAAGGCCGGCTATGATATTCGTGATGTAGTCATTAAGGTGCGCCCGCAATCCTAAGGCAAACGAATCAAGCCGCCGACATATTCATGAGGTCATTACAACCATCATCATTGCAAGCTTATTGCCATTGCGACCGGCACCGTCATTGCGAGCGCAGCGAAGCAATCTCACCCCTTACCAACCGAAATCATCGTCATTGCGAGCGCAGCGAAGCAATCTTACTATGCATAGCTTTGACTTAGAGACTGCCGCGTCATTCGTTCCTCATTCCTCGCAGTGACAGTAAGTATGGACTCATCGTCATTGCGACCGGCACCGTCA
>JBPEWS010000083.1:0-2581 GCA_052032465.1 Pseudomonadales bacterium | reverse complement strand
CTTAGGTTCGCCGTCACTACTAATATGCGTGGTTGCGGTGTGTTTTTAAGCATATTCATTGGAGAAACATATGACAATTTCTATCGAAGAAAAAGCAAAAATCGTTGCTGAATACGCACGTGGTGAAGGTGACACAGGTTCACCAGAGGTGCAGGTAGCACTTTTGACTCACCGTATTAACGACCTTCAGTCGCACTTTAAAGACCATAAGAAAGATCACCACTCACGTCGTGGTTTGATCCGTATGGTTAATGCGCGTCGTAAATTGCTTGATTACTTGAAGAAAAAAGACCTTTCGCGTTATCAAGATTTGATTAAGCGCCTCGGTCTACGTCGATAAGCAATCGCTTAAAAGGGCAGCCACAGGGTTGCCCTTTTTTGCTATTGAACGAAAGAAAACTTGTAAGAAAACCCGACAGCATGGGCTGTCAAATTTGTAGGAAATAAGATGTTTAATATAGTAAGAAAAGAATTTGCTTATGGCGATGATACGGTTGTCCTAGAGACTGGCCGCATTGCTCGTCAAGCGACAGGTGCTGTGATGGTAACCATGGGTAAGACCAGTGTTTTGGTTACGGTTGTAGCAAAAAAAGAAGCTAACCCAGATCAAGACTTTTTCCCTCTCACGGTAAACTACACAGAAAAATATTATTCAACAGGCCGCATTCCTGGCGGTTTCTTGAAGCGTGAAGGTCGTCCAACAGAAAAAGAAACACTAACGGCGCGTTTGATTGACCGCCCGATTCGTCCTTTATTTGCTGATGGTTTTAAAAACGAAGTACAAGTCGTTTGTACGGTAATGTCAGCTGAGAAGAGCGTTGATCCAGATATCGTTGCGATGATTGGTACTTCAGCAGCTTTGGCGATTTCTGGTGTTCCTTTTAATGGACCTATTGGTGCTGCGCGTGTTGGCTTTAAAGATGGTTTGTATATTTTGAACCCATCGATTGAAGACACTGAAGCTTCATTGCTTGATTTGGTTGTTGCGGGTACTGAGCGTGCCGTATTGATGGTTGAATCTGAAGCTAAAGAGCTTTCAGAAGATCAAATGCTAGGCGCGGTTTTGTTTGGTCACATGGAAATGCAAAAAGTGATCGAAGCGGTCAACGAGTTTGCGGCTGAAGTGAACACGCCAAAATGGGAGTGGCAAGCTCCAGCGGAAAACGTTGAGCTTAAAGAAGCGGTTAAAGCGCAAGTGGGTGAAGGCCTGAAAGCGGCTTATCAGATCCGTGAAAAAATGGAACGTTATGCCAAAGTGGGCGAGTTAAAAGCACAAGCTGTTGAAAAACTGGCGGCTGACGAAAACGCGGCGTATAGCGCAAAAGAAGTTGAAGGCATGGTGTCTAAGCTTGAGAAGCGTATTGTTCGCGATAGCATTCTTGCTGGCGAAAGCCGTATCGATGGCCGTGACGTGAAAACCGTTCGTCCTATCGATACCAAAGTTAGCCTATTGCCACAGACACATGGCTCAGCCTTGTTTACTCGTGGTGAAACGCAGGCAATTGTTGTTTCAACTCTAGGCGCTTTGAAAGACGCGCAGATGATTGACGGCATCAATGGCCTTCATTACGACAACTTCATGTTGCATTATAACTTCCCTCCATACTGTGTTGGTGAAGCGGGTCGTATGGGTTCACCAGGTCGTCGTGAAATCGGTCATGGCCGTTTGGCACGTCGTGGTATTGCAGCTGTACTACCAACGACGGATGAGTTCCCGTATACCATTCGTGTCGTTTCTGAGATTACTGAGTCAAACGGTTCATCTTCAATGGCTTCTGTTTGTGGTAGCTCATTGGCATTGATGGACGCTGGTGTGCCATTGAAGGCGCCAGTGGCTGGTATCGCTATGGGTCTGATCAAAGAAGATGAGAAGTTCGCGGTATTGTCTGACATCTTGGGTGATGAAGATCACTTGGGTGATATGGACTTTAAAGTTGCGGGAACTGAAAAAGGCGTAACAGCACTTCAGATGGATATCAAAATTGAAGGTATCAATGAAGAGATTATGGAAATCGCGCTTAACCAAGCTCGTGATGGCCGTATTCATATTCTAGGTGAAATGAGCAAGTCGCTTTCGAGCTCGCGTGAAGCAGTTGCTTCAACAGCGCCAACCTTGCTTAAGACTAAGGTTCCTACGGACAAAATCCGTGACATCATCGGTAAAGGTGGTGCAACGATTAAAGCATTGACTGAAGCAACTGGCACTGAGATTAACATCGAAGACGACGGTTCAGTGAATATCTACGGCGAAACACGTGAAGGCGCAGAAGAGGCGCTAGCACGTATCGAGAAAATGACTGAAGTGCCTGAGGCGGGCAAGGTATATGCGGGTAAAGTAGCGCGCATCGAAGCTTATGGCGCGTTTATTACGCTTCCTATGGGCGTTGACGGTCTTCTGCATGTTTCTGAAATTGCTCATGAGCGTGTAGAAAAAGTTACTGACTATCTACAAGAAGGTCAGGACGTAGAAGTGAAGCTGCTTGAGGTGGATAACCGCGGTCGTATGAAGCTTTCAATGAAAGCATTGATCGAAAAGCCAGCAAAAGAAGAAAGTGCTGACGCGTAATTAACGCCTACACTT
>JBPEWS010000082.1:0-4643 GCA_052032465.1 Pseudomonadales bacterium | reverse complement strand
GGCTTCTTGTGCAATCTGGCTTATACGGATGATGTTTTTATGCTCTTCCGACCAGCCTAGGCGCGTTTTTAATGTCACTGGAACATCGACGGCCTGAACAACGGCTTGCAGTATTTCACTGACTAAGTGTTCATCTTTAAGAAGAGATGAACCCGCTGCTTTTTTACACACTTTTTTGGCCGGACAACCCATATTGATGTCAATAATTTGGGCGCCTTGTTGAACATTGTATTGTGCTGCTTGCGCCATTTCATCAGGGTCATTACCAAGTAGCTGGATTATCCGCGGTTCTGGCTCATCATGGGAGGCAATACGAAGCTGGGTTTTTGCTTTCTTACTGCCTTTAAGCGTCATTTTGGCGCTGAGCATTTCTCCGACTACCATGCCAGCACCTTTTTCACGGCAAATATCGCGAAATACACGGTCTGTTACACCAGCCATTGGGGCCAGTGCAAGCGCATTCGCAAAAGTATAGCGGCCGACTGTCAGCATAGTTGGGTTTACTCGTGGTGTTGGGCTTAAGCGCAGTTTAATGCGGTGACGCTGTTTAAGCCCAGAATTAAGGTGTGGTTGCAGGAACCAAGCTCACCTGATAACTGTATAAGACGGCATTGTACGGAAAACTGGTCTGAATTTGAACAGGTGTGCGAGAAGGTAGTTGCTCAAGTTGCGTGAGCTCGCCCGTCAAGTATTGCTCAGGCTGCATAACTAGAGTTTGAACAATACGATTATGACGATCCGTAAAGACCATTTGAATCGCAGGGAAAGGTTGGTCTAATCCAGCTTGGTTGGTAATGATCGCACCGAAATTCAGTAGCTCAGGGCGATCAGGTGATGGGCTGATGACAACACCTTTCATGTGAATCGCCGAGATATTTTGATAAGGCGGCAGTTCGCAGACGCCGATCGAGCAGATTTTTGCCATCATTGGGCGATAATCTGGGTGGTTAGCAAGGCCATTAAAATTAAAGACGAGATAGAGTAATGGCAATAAAACAACGGCCAAAGCCGATAATGCTACCCATTTTGTTGGGAAGTTTTTATCATCGCCTAGAAGTGAGGCCTCTTCTACGGAGCCTTCTTCTAACGCATGCTCTTCTTGAAGCGCAAATTCCTGTTGTTGATACTCACCCGTATTGGCGCTCTCAATACTCGTGTCCGAGTCTATTGAGTCATTACTGTCATGAGCGTTTGCAGGCGCCTCATCATTGTTTGGCGCATTGTCTGGAGTAATATCCGCTGTTGCGATTTGCTCAGGCGTTTGTTGTTCTTGCGCCTCTTGCTGCTCTGGGGAGGTAGCTTCTGGCTTGGTATGATCATGGCCAGCCACAGGCTGATCGCTCGATTCAGTATCCATTTCCATGGGGCGCTGAAGATCATTGATTAGCGCCTCGGTACGAGCTTCCTCGAGCATTGCTTTTGCTTCGCTGATTTCATCACTGGATGGCTCCTCAGCGATAAAATGCTCGACTTTTTTTGTGGATAATTTTTGTTCTTCCAGATCGAGCTTTTCCGATGGCTGGCCAGCCACTTGCTCCTCATCATCGATAATTTCAAGAGCAGGAGACTCAGGCTCAGTCGTTAATTCTGGTGATTGGCTTGTTGCCTCCTCTTCTGCTTTAGTTTCAGACTCAGTAGAGGGTGTTGGATCAGCTGAATCACTGCTTTGTAGTGAGCTTAGCTCGCTATCATCATCAAAACGCTCTTCAGGCTCCTCGAGCTCGTTTGCGGCAATAATTTGTATAGGTTTTTTGGCCTTAGAAGCAGTAGTAGTTTCTGGCTCCTTAGGGCGTTTTTCATCGTCGCTCGATGGTTTTTGAGTTTGGGGCTCCACCGACTTAGGCTCAGATTCTAACTCAGGCTCTGACGGCTCATTTGCCGCGCTGATCGACAAAGGCGAGGCGGAGTTTTGGTTTGGTTGAGCCTCTTTGGTATCAGAAGACGATGGCGCAGAATCGGCGGCATCGCCTTCGGTCGTTGTGCCTTGGCTATGGCGATCTTGTTCAAACTCATGAATGAGATCCATGACCCAGTCATCAGCGCTGCCTTTTTTTAGGCTGGATTTTGCGCTCGAAGATTGGCTTTTTTGAGGCGTTTTAAACTGAGATGGCGCTGGCTCTGCGTTTTTTTCGAGCTCAGGTTGTTTTGGCGCTTCAGTCTGATTCGGGGTTTCCGTTTGCTTTGGCGTTTTTGGTTGCTTTTGTACTTCAGGCGCAGAAGTGCTGGATGATTTTAATTGGGTTTCACCCATATGCGGAAAGGTTGGCTTTCCGTCGTCGTCCAATCGAGGGCCAGCAGGGGCGTCACTGATCTTGTCCTTGGTTTTTTCGGTAGGCAGCTTGCGCGAGAAGTCTTGTTGGCTTTCACGTTTAAACTTCACTTTGGGGTTTTCTTCGATTTCAACATTGTCGAATCGCGATTCACGCAATTTGGTGGCATTGCTCTTAGCGAGTTGAGCATCAATGCTAATATGTTTAGACGCATCAAAGATTTTCAGGCAGGCGCCGCAACGGACAAGACCTTTTGCCTTGTCGAGATGACCTTCCGAAATATTGAATTTCGTTTGGCAGTGCGGGCATTTAGTTTTGAGCTTATTCGCCACGTGTTTTGGTGCCCTCGATGAGTATCCAGCCAGATTCCATAATGGTATTTTGCCATTCAATTTCAGGATTATACACTGTTTTTACCTGCTCGACTTGTTCTGCCAAGATGCCAGACAGGGCAATTTTTCCACCCGTTTTTAATAAGTTTAATAACTGTGGCTTCAAGTCGCATAGTGGGTTAGCCAGAATATTTGCCACCAAAACGTCCACTGGTTTTAAGGTAGAAGAGGGGCTAAGAGCGATATCCGTCAACGATACAGTGTTTTTATCGGCATTGTCTTTTGTTGATAGCAAAGCTTGTGGGTCGATGTCGTAAGCATAAACGTCTGCTGCGCCGAGTTTTTTCGCAGCAATCGCTAAAATACCAGAGCCACAACCGTAATCTACCACCCGTGGTTGTTGGTTGGTGGATGAATCAGCTTGGTTAGAGGGCAGATGGCCGATAACGCGCTCCAACCATTCAAGGCATAACTGGGTGGTCGGGTGTGAGCCGCTGCCAAACGCAAGGCCAGGATCCAGTAAAATATTAAGCGCTTGATCATCTACTGGCTCGTGATGACTGGGAATAATCCAGAGTCGATCACCAAACTGAAGCGGCTTAAAATGCTCCATCCAAGTGGTTTCCCAGCACTGATCTTCTAGGTAGTGTCCATAAGCGGTATCAAACTGAGTACTTGCTTGGCTTAAAAGTTGCTCTGGGTTATCGAGATTAGCATCAAATAAACCCTTCAAATGGCAGGTGTCCCAAAGCGCTTCTTGACCGTCCATAATGTCAAATAACGGTGTGTCCTCGGGATCAAAATAGGTGATCGACTGGGCGCCGGCTGTCATTAACCATGCCTCGACAACCTCATACTGGTCTCGATGCGCAGCAATAGAGAGCTCAAACCATTTGGGTGTTGCCGTGTCAGTCATCCGAGCTCAAGAGGTGGTGTTCAAGATAATGAATTGACTGTGCAGACTGCCTAAACTGCTGATCCGAGAAAATCTTTTGCGTGTGCAAAGGAATATTGGTTTTAATGCCATCGATCACTAATTCATCGAGTGCAATTTGCATACGTTTAATCGCGGCCTCGCGGTCATGCGCATGGGTGATGAGCTTACAGATCATGGAGTCGTAATAAGGCGGTACGCTGTAGCCTGTGTAAATCGCTGAATCGACACGCACGCCTTTGCCACCAGGCGCATGATAAAAGTTGATGCGCCCTGGCGATGGAGCGAATGTTTCTGGGTCTTCAGCGTTAATTCGGGCCTCAAAAGCATGTCCGCTAAAAGTAATATCTGACTGACGAATCTGCAGCTGTTCACCATTGGCAATATAAAATTGCTGTTTGACCAGGTCGACGCCAGTAACCATTTCGGTGACAGGGTGCTCAACCTGAAGACGGGTGTTCATCTCGATAAAGTAAAACTCGCCGTTCTCGTAGAGGAATTCAAAAGTGCCTGCCCCACGATAATTCATCCGCAGGCATGCATCGACACAACGCTGAGCCACTTCTGCTTTGAGTTTAGCATCAATGCCCGGTGCTGGCGCTTCTTCAACTACTTTTTGGTGCTTGCGCTGCATAGAGCAGTCTCGATCGCCCAAGTGAATGGCATGACCTTGGCCATCGGCGAGCACTTGAATTTCAACATGACGAGGGTTTTCAAGGAATTTTTCCATGTACAGCGTGCCATCCCCAAAAGCTGCGGCCGCTTCATTTGAGGTGATTTCAATGGCTTCAACGAGCTCACTTTCTTCTCGAATGATGCGCATGCCTCGACCACCGCCACCAGCGGCGGCTTTGATGATCACAGGGTAGCCAATTTCAAGCGCCAATGCTTTTTGTTCAGACTCGCTTTCAGGCAAGGCGCCGTCAGAGCCCGGCACGGTAGGCACGCGGGCTTCTTTCATCATTTGCTTGGCAGAAATTTTATCCCCCATCAAGCGAATGGTTTCAGCTCGAGGCCCAACAAAAATAAAGCCGCTTTGTTCAACGGCTTCTGCAAATTCAGCATTTTCAGATAAAAAACCATATCCCGGGTGGATTGCATCCGCAT
>JBPEWS010000081.1:0-11956 GCA_052032465.1 Pseudomonadales bacterium | reverse complement strand
TCGACTTTGACATCATTGAAACTATAAGGCTGACCCAGTTTTTCAGCGGCCATGAAACCATAAAAGTTACGCGATTTTGCCGCCGTTTCAAACAACAGCTTGGCCTGATTCTTATAGCCTTTTGCCTCGTAAGCTCGGCCGCGCCAATAATTGATATAGCTATCGTCGGCAGGCTCATCTTTAACTTTACCAAGCCAAAATAGAACATCGTCCCATTTAGAAGCTTCAATAGCGTCTCGAAGCGTGGGTGAAATCAAATTCATTTCACCGACCTGAATCACTAATGGTCGAATTTGACGCTCCAGAACGGGATTCGTCATTCCGTTAACCTTACGTACAATTTGACGATTGATTTGCGTCTGCTGATCGAGGTTATAACGGTTACGACGAGAGAGCTCTGGAAGCAAGCGTACCGCCGTCGATACATCTTTTTTCGCGACATACAATGCACTTGAATAACCAAATGCCTGATGATCTACCAACGTCGACATTTTCAGCGCATCTTGTGCAACAATAATGCTTTTAGGGTCATTTAAAAGTGTATTAAGCGCCTGTGCAGGCAATGCCCATTCATCGGACAAACCGCGCTGTAAATAACTGCTAAGGCCTGAGTTGCCCGTTTCTAGTGCAAGTAATATGCGCTGCCAGGTCATCTCATCGGTAATCACGCCACTTTCTTTGGCCCAAGCAAAAAGTGGATCACAGGTATCAGGGCGAGATTCACCAGAAAGCCAGACTTCTTCTGCCCCAGCCTTGGCTGCGTTGATGTTGATTCCCATCAGCGCTCGGTAATAATAGCAACGAAGCTCGATGTCCTCAGGTGGCTGTTTTTGCAAATAGAGAATGCTCTTCCACTGCTCAGATTGGCCATAGGCTTTTAGAGCGGTTGAGCGCATCCAATCACTTAAAGGGTTGGTGGCATTTCGAAGAAGGTAACCCTGTACTTCGCCAGCTGGTACGTTGGGCAGCTGCGATCGCAATTGATGATATTCATAATATGGCCATAATTCATTTCGCTTAAGTTTTGACTTAAGGCTATTGACCAATAAAAAGTCCCCATCCCTGGCTTCATCAAGTGCCTGCTTTAAGACAGCGGTATCAACAGGTGAAGCACCTGCCGCTGCTAACCACAGGAAAGAAAGAATGCTGAGAACAATTTTTTTCATACAAAACATGCCATGATGCCAATTAAACCTAGGCATCATAACAAGTTTTGAGAAATTTTCGAGTGAAGTTCGGGCTTAGCCGAAGATGTCGTCGATAGAATTTAGAGGATAATGAGTCGGATATGGCTTTCTTGCCACGCCAGAATCAACCGCTGCTTGAGCAACCGCAGCAGAAACTCGACCTAATAAACGAGGGTCTGTCGGTTTCGGGATGATGTAATCTGGACCAAACTCAACCGCTTCTTGGCCATAAGCCTTTAAAACGTCTTTTGATACAGGCTCACGAGTCAATTGAGCAATCGCTTTAACGGCTGCAATTTTCATTTCCTCGTTAATCGCTGTAGCACGAACATCCAATGCGCCACGGAAAATGTACGGGAAGCCCAATACATTATTCACTTGGTTTGGATAGTCGCTTCGACCTGTCGCAATGATGACATCATCACGTACTTGCTTGGCAAGCTCAGGCTTAATTTCTGGATCAGGATTTGCCAAGGCAAAAACAATCGGCTTATCTGCCATGCTTTTAAGCATTTCTGGCGTCACTAGATCAGCTTTTGAAACACCAATAAAGACATCAGCACCTTTCATTGCATCTTCAAGCGTGCGCTTTTCTGTTGCGTGTGCAAAAGCTGCTTTATATTGGTTAAGATCACTACGGCCTGAATGAACCACGCCTTTACTGTCGATCATGTAGATGTTCTTTTTCTGAACACCCAGCTCGACCAAAAGCTTCACAGAAGCAATACCCGCAGCACCTGCACCTACACATACAATGGTACAGTCTTCAGGCTTTTTACCTTGAAGCTCCATCGCGTTAAGCATGCCTGCAACACAGATAATAGCCGTACCGTGCTGGTCATCATGGAAAATTGGAATGTCACATAAGCCTTTCAGCTGACGCTCAATTTCAAAACACTCTGGTGCTTTGATATCTTCAAGGTTGATACCACCAAAGGTTTTATGGATGTTTTGAACCGTTTTGATAAAGTCCTCAACACCATCGTGCTGCACTTCAATATCAAAAACGTCAATACCTGCAAAACGCTTAAAGAGGATGCCTTTACCCTCCATAACCGGTTTACTGGCCAGTCCACCAAGATTTCCAAGACCGAGAATCGCCGTGCCGTCTGAGATCACGCCAACCAAATTACCTTTCGCTGTGTATTTATACGCCAGCTCAGGGTCATCAGCAATTGCGCGAACAGGTTCGGCTACGCCAGGACTGTAGGCAAGTGTCAAATCGCGTTGTGTTTCGGTTGGTTTAGTAATCTCAACACTGATCTTACCAGGGCGCTTGCCCGCATGATAATCGAGCGCGTCTTGCTTAAAATTTTGCGTCATTGAGCTTGCCTTTGTCTCTTTATGATTCTTTTTAGAAATAGCGGTTGCTTATCCTTTCAGGCTGCGTTTGCCACCAAAGCGCTGCTTGAACTTGTCAATACGGCCGCCCGTATCCACAACTTTCTGCTGACCCGTATAAAATGGGTGACAGTTAGAACAAACGTCGATCAAGAAATCTTCACCGATTGTTGAACGAGTTTCTACCACGTTGCCGCAAGAACATTTTGCCTTAACAGCGGTGTATTCAGGATGTATATTAGCTTTCATAAGTTACTCCGATAGTCGTTGTGCCGCCACTTAAGCCCTTACGTTAAGCACCGCACGAAAAAGATTTGCAATGATAGCAAATGCCAATGACTTAGCAAGCATATTTTCATTAGTGAATCAAATTTAATATTTACATTCTTTCAAGGCATGACCCAATATCAAATCGCGCTGAATTTACCACTACGAAAACTGTTCACTTATGAGTCGGAAGATCCTGAGCTACAGCCTGGGCAGCGTGTAACGGCGCCTTTTCGTGGGCGCCTGCTTTCAGGTATTGTCATTGCCAAGCATACGCCTAACGAATCTACGAGCTATGCCATTAAACCTCTAGAGCGTATTTCTGATTCGCAGCCGGCTGTTTTACCCTCCATGCTATCGCTTCTGAGCTGGCTCAGCCGCTATTACCATCAGCCTCTGGGCGAGGTTCTTCAACTGGCATTACCTCCAGCACCTAAGGCTAATGAAGACATCACCGCTTCACGCGTAACACAATGGCTTAGCATTACCGACAACGGCCGTCATGCGCTGCAAGCAGGGGAACTTGACCGAGCAAAAAAGCAAAAAGAAGCCCTACTCCTTTTATTAGAAGAAGATCAGCCAGTATCCCATTTTCGTCAAAGCTATTCTTCTGCGATTCGAAAAACACTCATCGATAAACAATGGGTGCAGATCAACGAACAAAAAGTTACTGCTCATGACGCTTGCGAGCGTGCTCACTCCATTACATTAACCGATGAGCAAGCGCAGGCCGTTAACTCGATTTCAAGCAGTCAGTTTTCTTGCACGCTTTTGGAGGGCATTACTGGCAGCGGAAAAACCGAAGTTTATTGCCGCTTAATCAGTGAGCAGCTCGCCAAAGGCAAGCAGGCGCTTATCCTAACCCCTGAAATTGCTCTAGCTGAGCACATGTATCAGCGTTTGACGCAGCGATTTGATGCCGATATTGCGCTTTTGCATTCTGGCATGAGTCATGCGCAACGGCGTGACACTTGGAACAAGGTATATCACCAGCTTTGTCCGATCATCGTTGGTACTCGCTCCGCTTTGTTTGCACCGGCTAACAAACTAGGCCTTATCATCCTTGATGAAGAGCATGACAGTAGCTACCAGCAAACTGATGGCCTTCGCTTCCATGCACGAAATGCTGCCATCTATTATGCACGTCAAGAGCAAATCCCTATCGTACTGGGATCTGCCACCCCTTCACTGGAAAGCTTGGCCAATGCAAAGCAAGGCGATTATCAGCACCTCAAACTCACTCGAAAAGCGATGACTCACCAGTCAAGCGAAGTACGACTGATCGATATTAATCAGACTCGCTGCTTCCATGGACTAACAGCTGATGCGATCCTGAGTGCAAAACAGGCATTACAGCGAGATGAACAAGTGCTTTTTTTCATTAATCGCCGAGGGTATGCACCGCTTTTGTTTTGCGAATCCTGTCAATACAGCTGCGAATGCCAGCATTGCGATGCCAAACTGACCTTTCACCAAAAGCAAAACGCGCTGATTTGCCATCATTGCGGCAGTATCGAGGCGGTGCCACAGGCCTGCCCGAAGTGCCAACACGCACCTCTCAGCCATGTTGGCCAAGGTACTGAACAGATTGAAGCCGCATTAAAAAGCGCCTTGCCTGACTGGCCACTCTATCGTATTGACCGCGATACCATTCAACGTAACGAACAACTTCAGGAAGCCTTTAGTCAGCTCAACGATAATCACGCAGCCATTATGCTTGGCACAGAAATGCTGACCAAAGGGCATCACTTCCCTGCTCTGACTCTTGTGGTAGTAATTAATGCGGACGGCGCTTTATTCAGCACTGACTTTCGAGCGACCGAGCACTTAGCTCAGCAATTGATTCAAGTCTCAGGTCGTGCGGGTCGTGAGAGCGCAGGTGAGGTTATCATCCAAACCGCCATGCCAGAACACCCAATTTTTGCCGCGATATTACAACAAGACTACAATGGCTACGCGCAAACTTTACTGACCTCGAGAGCGAGCGCACATCTACCCCCGTTTCAGTTTATGGCCGTGATTCGCGCCGAGGATAAAAGCGAAGAAAAGGCTCGCCACTTTTGTGAAACCATCAAAAGCGCGCTGGATGAGCAAGCGCTGGCCTCGGTTCACATCTTAGGGCCGGCTCCTGCGCTGATGAAACGAAAAAACCAGTTCTTTCGCTACCAACTACTGTTTATGAGTCAAGAGCGAAAGGCATTGCACCGCAACCTCAGTCTCGCCGTTCAATATGCTGAGCATTACGCCGGACAGGTGGCTCGATGGCATATTGAGGTGGATCCGGCCAGTATTTTATAAAGAGTGATAAAGAAAAATCGCCGAGTCCTAAAAAAATCCCCGCTAGATTGAATTAAACCTAGCGGGGACTTCGAATGATGACATAAAACAACGTTATGCATCACGGTAATGAAAAGGAAGCTAGCGCTTAGTTATCGCCTGCTCCGAATGAGACAAATCCACGCGCATGCGGCTTCTCACCTTTCTCATTGTAGATATCGTATTCAATACCGCCGTCACCCTCCAGCTGAGTAAAGCGAACTTTGCTCGGTAGGAAAATAGGTGTTTTAAAGTCGATACGAAGCGTAAATTGCTCAGGCAGCTTTTCAGCCAATGCCGCTTCAACTCGCGCCTTAGTCCACATGCCGTGAATGATATGGCGCTTAAAGCCAAACGCTTTCGCGGTAATTGGGTATAGGTGAATCGGGTTACGGTCGCCAGAAACGCCTGCATATTCACGCCCCAAACCTTCTTTCAATGACCAAATCTCCGACTCACCTTGCAAAGCCTCTGTTTGCGGCTTGTCTTCTTTGTTCTTATGGCCACCGCCAAAGAAGAAGATTTCTGTCTTACACAACCAAACAACGCGTCCTAGGCGGCGAGCTTCGGTGTAAAAAGGAACAACTCGACCTTTCTCTTGAACTTGGATTTCACCACAATAGGTTTTCAAATCAAGAACATCACCTGTGAAGAGCTTGCGCTTAATCGTGATCTCGTTGCTTAGGTGAACCATACCCATTGCTTTGAACGGGAAACGGTCCTCTAAAACCAAGCTGGTTACCAATGGCATAGCCAACAAGAACGGGTAACAAGCAGGAACGTAGTCTTCTTGCTTAAAGCCACAGGTTTTATTGTATTTTTTTACGTGTTCAGCATCGATCGTCGAGTTCTTCAACTGATAAGTAATATCAGGCAACGTGTCAGCTTTTGGATTCGTTTTCTTCGGCATCAAGGCTTTAGTGTAAAGCTTGAAGTTCGAAGGAACGCTATTAAGAGTAATCGTTTTCATGCTATCTCCAAAGAAAAAAGCCAGATGTCACCATCTGGCTTTATGTCTTACTTACCGATCAAGCTCTGGCCGCAAACGCGAACCACTTGGCCTGTAACACCTTGCGAACCTGGGTTAGCAAACCATGCTACCGTTTCTGCTACGTCAACTGGCAAACCGCCTTGAGCCATCGAGTTCATACGACGACCTGCTTCGCGGATAGCAAATGGAATTGCTGCTGTCATTTGCGTTTCGATGAAGCCTGGCGCTACCGCATTCACAGTAATACCTTTGTCTTTCAGCTTACCTGACATACCTTCAACTAGGCCAATAACACCAGCTTTTGATGTTGAATAGTTTGTCTGACCCATGTTGCCCGCGATACCGCTGATCGATGAAACACAGATAATACGACCACCTTCAGGAATAACGCCGTTATCAAGCAAATACTCATCAATCTGCTCTTCAGCTTTCAAGTTAATGTTAATAACCATATCCCATAGGTTTTCTTTCATGCGACCTAGTGTCTTATCACGTGTTACACCAGCGTTGTGAACAATGATATCCAACTTACCGTCATAATTTTCTTTAACAAACTCAGCAATGCGCTGACCAGCATCAGCCGCTGTAATATCACAAGTGATGTATTTGCCATCGATACGTGCAGATACTTTCTTTAGATCGTCTTCAGCTGGTGGAATGTCCAAACAGATAACGCTTGCGCCGTCGCGAGCAAGAACATTCGCCATGCCTTCACCGATACCACGTGCAGAACCTGTAACCAATGCGACTTTACCCGCTAGAGGCTTGTCCCAGTTTTGAGGAACAACAGCTTCAACGTCGTTAATGCGAACGACTTGGCCTGAAACATACGCTGATTTTGGCGAAAGGAAGAAACGCAAAGTTGAATCGATATTTTTCTTCGCGCCTTCTTCAACATAAATAAGCTGAGCTGCCACAGCCTTACGCACTTCTTTACCTACTGCACGGATAAAACCTTCAAGTGCACGCTGAACACCTCGCTCTTCAACGGTAGGGGCTTTTTCTGGCGTACGACCGATAACCACGATACGACCACAAGTCATCATCTTGCGGATTACTGGGTGGAAGAAGTTATAAAGCGCTTTAAGCTCGTCGATCGTTTTAATACCTGTTGCATCAAAGACCAATGCCTTGAATTTTTGGCTATCATTTTTAGAAGGCGCAAATGCATCCCACTTAAGATCAGCGCCTTGAGCCACTTCAACTAGCTCAGCATAGTTGGCGCTATTTTTAGGAATAAAAATGGTATCCGTCGCATCGTTTAAAACTTCAGCGATAGTAGGAAGCAATTCCGCGTTTGGGCTGCCGCCAATTAGTACAGGGCCAGTGACAAAGCTTTGGCCTTCTTCGTAACGCTCAAGGTCGATAGGTAGTGGCAAGCCAAGCGCTGAAGCCAAGCTTTTACCGAAGCCTGAGTTAACAAAAGAAAGATAACGATCGTTACTATTTTGAGTGCTCATAGGACATCTCCATCCAATGTAAAAAAATGTATTCGCGCTATTCTATAGACTTTATCCATGTTTCAAAAGGGCATATACCATAAAAAATGCTAATGGTTCTATCAATTTACGTAAGTCTGGCATATAATTTTGGCGATTTTTTTGTATCTTTGATGAGGATATTTTTATGTTAGTAGGTGATAAGATTCGCCGCGTCGCGATTATCGGCGGTACTCGAATTCCATTTGCACGTCAAAACTCTGCGTATTTCGGCGTTAGCAACCAAGAAATGTTCACAGCAGCGCTTAACGGCCTAGTTGATAAATACAACCTTGCGGGCAAAACCGTAGGTGAAGTTGTTGGCGGTGCGGTATTGAAGCACTCAAAAGACTTCAACTTGATCCGTGAATGCGTATTGGGCTCTAAACTTGCTCCTGAAACTCCAGCTTATGATCTTCAGCAAGCGTGTTCTACAGGTATGCAATCGATCTTTGTTACTGCAAGCAAAATCGCACTAGGTCAAATCGACAATGCGATCGCTGGTGGTGTTGATACAGCATCTGACGCACCTATCGCTGTCAACGAAAAAGCGCGTAAAATCTTCCTTCAGATCAACAAAGCAAAAACAACGGGCGACAAAGTTAAGCTAGCACTTAAACTACTTAACCCAGCTCTAATGGCTCCAAACCCACCATCAAACGGCGAGCCACGCACAGGTCTTTCAATGGGTGGACACCAAGCTTTGACTAACGAAGTTTGGAAAATCGCACGCGAAGCGCAAGATGAGCTTGCATTTAACTCGCACAAAAACTCTGCAGCCGCTTATGAAGCTGGCTTCTTTGACGACATGATCGTTCCTTTTAAAGGTCTTAAGCGTGACAACAACCTACGTCCAGACTCAACACTTGAAAAGCTAGCGAAACTTAAGCCAGTATTCGGCGGTCCTAACGGCACTATGACAGCTGCAAACTCTACACCACTAACAGACGGCGCATCTTGCGTATTCCTAGCAAGTGAAGAGTGGGCAAAAGAAAATGGTTATGAGCCAATGGCCTACATTACTTATACAGAAACAGCGGCTGTTGACTTCCTAGGTAAAAAAGAAGGTCTATTGATGGCTCCTGCATATGCTGCATCTCGCATGCTTGACCGCGCAGGTCTGGCACTTCAAGATTTCGATTTTTACGAAATCCACGAAGCGTTTGCTGGCCAAGTACTTTCGACGTTGAAAGCATGGGAAAGCGAAGACTTCTGTAAGAACCAACTGGGCCGTGATGGCGCGCTGGGTTCAATCGATCGCAGCAAGTTGAACACCAAAGGTAGCAGCTTGGCCGCAGGTCACCCATTTGCCGCAACAGGCGGTCGCGTATTCATGAACGCAGCAAAAATCTTGAAAGAAAACGGTGGCGGTCGCTGCTTTATTTCTATCTGTGCTGCTGGTGGTCAAGGTACGACAGCGATTATCGAAAGCGCTTAAATCCAGCGAGCTCTTCTTAAACGCCAAAAGCGGTAAGTCTTAAACGCCAAAAGCGGAAGATAAAGAAGAGGCCAGCTTGCTTTCTAAAGGGTTATGCAGTTTCTGAATAACCCTTTTTTATGACAAAACCGCAAGGTATTTCAGCCATTTATCTTGTGCTTCTGTCGATTTTTTGATGTTTAATCTCGTTACAATTCTTTTTTAGCACCCTTTCATCCCCTCACATAACCCTCCAGAGCGCACGGACATTGAACTTAGCGCCTTGACGATTATTTCACTCCGCTCCCACAATCACATTGTTAACATTTTCTATACAGTTGCTTGCATTGAGTTACGCTATTCTGGCGACTGTGAACAAATGTTCACAAACTGAAACATGGAGATTAACATGAAAACATTGGTCAAAAGCCTTACTAAAATAACAACTCTCGGCCTCTATCTGAGTGCCCCCCCTGATTGCGATGGACGCGGCGCAAGCTTCTGAAAACTTAATCAGCCTTTCTAACCAGGACAACTTTGAAATCACTTCAACACATAGCGATTATGATCAGCCACTGACATACCTCTATGATGAAAACCCTTACACCGATTGGAGCAACATTCTAAGCCCGTACTATAGCTTAGATGTCATCTCAATTGATTTTGACTTCCCAGTTGAAGCCACATCTTTTGAAGTGAATGCTGTAAACAACAAGAGCCTACGCCTTGAATATTTTGATGGGACGGATTGGCAGCTAGCTGGCGAGTTTGCCACACAAAACAGCGCGGTGAGCTACACATTAACACCAACTATTGCTCAGCGTTGGCGTCTGCGCAACTTCAAAAACACTTCTGACAACGATCCAGCGACCATCACGATTGATGATATCGCTTTGTTCGGCAGCTTCTTGCCACAGGAGCCACAGAAAAACCTTCTGGATGGCGAAATCGTGGTTGAACTCGCTCAAGCCCCAGTGGACGAATGTCATGAGTCTCCGGGTAGCGAAAATAATATTTACCCAAAACCTGAGGGCGTTCCATGTCCAGAAGGCACGGTAGAAAAGCGTAACGAAGCATACCTTTGGAGTATTGCTAAACACGAAGATGAAAACATCAAACGTATCTATTTCGGTACCGGTGCCAACGTCTTCTGTATTGGCACACAAACTTATCTTGGTTTGAGCGATGTTCCAATTTCAGTACCTGGCAGCTTTGCTTGCCAAAACGGCGTAAATACCGATAAGCCAATTGGTGACCAGCGTCCGCCGTCAATCTTCATGTACGATATTCTTACTGAAGAGCTGAGCGAGCCTGAGTTAGATCAAAAGACTAAGGACATTCTGGATATGACCATTGGTCTTCGTTCAGGTGGCCAACATGAAGGTATCATTTTCCTAAGCGGTCCGAACTTCAATAACAGCATTACCATTGTTGCGCTTAACGGTGCCACAGGTGAGCTCATTGATTCGACCTCGCTTGATTTTGGTTTTACCAGCTCTCGTAAAACAAGCGTAACTGGCGGCGAGCTTTATTTCGCTGTTGGCGCAGCTGAATCGGTAACCCCAACAGAAGTTGACGCACTTCGTCGTAAAGGCGGTGGTGTTCTTCGTTGGTTAGGTGATGCGCAAGCTGTTTTAGCCGGTGATACATCAACATTGTTTGATTTTGAGATCGTGGGCACCAACCTTGATGCCGAAGCTGCTGAAATCAACACCTTTGAAGGAAAAGCCATTGTTTCAACTTGGCCAAACGTTGAAAGCACAACCGGCGGCGGCCTATGGCAGAAAGATTTCCCACTAAGCACAGACGCAACGAATACCGCGAACGTGTGGAATGCGGGTGAAAGCTTTGCCTATCGTATGACGTTTAAAGCAAACGGCAACCTTGAGCTTTATAACTTCTTTGGCTTCAAGATCTATGAGACGGGTACAGCCAACCAAGGCGCGGACAAATTAGTGCTTCAAGACAATGGCGTTCTAGCGATTTATACCGCTGATGACACATTGCTTTGGACTAGCACTACATTTAACCCATACTCTAAAGCCGTTAACTCAATCTCAATTGAGAATGCGACGACATTGCCACTGGGTTATACACTGCGTTCAGGCAGCTCTGTGAAGTCTGCGAACGGACATGTAACGTTGGCCTTAACTGGCGGCGACCTGCGCATCACGGAGAAGCAAATCAAGTGGACTCGTGTTTGGGGCGCTGAAGAGTTTGACCCAGACCCATTCGTTGCAACCACCTATGGTATCAGCACCACGATCCAAAAAGATGGTTGGTTATACTGGGGTTCTCTACATGTACCAGGTTCTGCACTTGGTAAGTTCATCGCTGAAAATGGTGCAGCCCTTGCACTACCAGCAGCACCATTATTGGTACCGAACTTCCACCGAGCGACAACGTTCTTCCGTGGAAGAAACCTTGGACAAGCGAATGAAGAAATCGAGCTACTTTACGGCGGTTCATACTTCTTCGATGGCGCACCTGTAGGCCACTACCCGGTTCACCAGTTTGACACCATCTTCGGCGTTCCTTACAACCTTGGCGTGTTCAAATACGAACAAAACAAAATGGGCTTAACGCCTAAATTTGGTCGCGAAGGCTTTGGTAACACACTGAACCAATACCTTTGGAACATGGTGGAATACAATGGCGACATCTACCTTGGCACATTTGACCAAGGCGGGTTATCGGATGAGTTCTTCTTCGGCTCACCACTACAGCCTAACTTTACCTCAATTGCCGGTGCAGATGTCTATAAGCTCGACACTGACGAAATGGCGGTTCAGCCAGTCTTCCTAGACGGCGCAACCACTGAGCTGTCTTACGGCATCCGTAACAGCATCGTTGTCGGTGATGAACTATTCCTTGGCACAGCAAGCAACTCAAGCCTTGACCCTGATGGCGGCTGGCGTTTGCTTAAAGTCACTGCTGAAGAACTCGCTGAATAAGCGAC
>JBPEWS010000080.1:0-2591 GCA_052032465.1 Pseudomonadales bacterium | reverse complement strand
AGGTATAAAAAAAGGGCCTCCGAGAAGGCCCTTTTTATCAAGATCAACTTGTCAGATTAGTGACCAGAGATTTTGATTGTATCGTTTGAGATGTCTAGACCAGAGATCACAACGTCACCGATAGTGTTACCAGCTGCAGCATCACCTAGGTACAGATCAACGATTTGGATATCACCGATGCTTGAAGCAGCACCTGTAGTGATAACTAGACCGTCAGTTGCTACGTCGATAGCTGTACCTGAAAGGTCAAGTTCCTTCAACGTGATAGAAGAAGCACCGATCGCACCGCCAGTGACTGCGCCGCCAGTATCGTTAAGAGCGAAATTAGAGATCACAAGGTCACCGATGTTAGCGCTTGTCAATAGAATCATGCTGCCTTGAACTTCGTTACCCAACTGAATGTTTGCAGTAACACCTGATGCGAAAGAAATGTCCATTGAGTTTAGGATAACATCACTGAAGTTAGCTGCGTCGAAAGTGCCTTCTGCGTTAGCTGCACTTGTACCAACTCTCAAGTCACCAGTAGTGATTGTTGTACCAGCACCAAGAGTCAACGCCACTTCAAGAACACCCGCTGTGTTGTCAGCCGCTTCATAACCTGCATCGATATCTAGAGTTACAGCAGCCGCACCGCCAGCACCGTCGCTAAGACCAAAACCTTCAAAACGGATAACACCCGTGTTATTGGCTAGAGTACCTGAACCACCGTCACGATCATAAATGTCGATGTTACCAGAGAAGTCTGTTGAAAGTTCGATAGTAATACCGTCTTTACCCGTTACCGCGCCCATTGCCGCGTCATCCATAGACTCAAGAGCCATGCCTGATGTTGCCGCTGTTGTCAATGCTGTTGCTAAAGCGATTTTAGTTAGTTTCATAATTGAATATCTCCAAGTAAGTTTTTAATGGCAGCCAGTGATTTAGGTTTCACGTTTGCCGCTAATGTCCAGAATAGGTATTTTGAATTTTTTTCGCAAACGTGATTAACACAAATGCGACAAAAGGTTGCGTTTCTGAAATAATTGACCAAATTGCTCTACAGGAACAGCACAGTTGACGCTGAAAACAGAAGCTCTAAAAACACCCTTCACGCCTCCACAGCTGTGGCTCTCAGCATTAAAAGAGCACCTTCGTGACCCCATTCATGCCTTAATCAGTCAAGGCAGTGGCGAACGCAGTCGTTTCAGTTACATCTGTGGTCAATCTCGCTCAATTGTTTCTCTTAAAAGAAACTTTTCTGACCCAAATGCCGTCATATTGACAGCTCTAGACCAGATGCAAGCATCGAAACCTGCTGCCATTATGGGCTATATCAGCTACCCACATAATGAAAAGGCGACC
The DNA here is from genome assembly GCA_052032465.1 of Pseudomonadales bacterium. Lineage (GTDB taxonomy): Bacteria > Pseudomonadota > Gammaproteobacteria > Pseudomonadales > JAXHSS01 > JAXHSS01. The sequence goes on along the minus strand of JBPEWS010000080.1, from coordinate 1,250 downwards.
AATTGCAGTCAATTACCCTCGATTGACATTCGAAGCTTTGATTGGCAGCTCGTTTTCGATCACCACGCTCAAACAATACAATGTCAATTCTCTGATCACTGCGCGAATTCGGCAGAACTTTTTGAACAAATCCAACAAATAGCGACCGCGCTGGCTGATATTTCAAGCAATACCACGAATAAAACCAGACCTTTAAAGCGATTTTTCATCCACGATGATTTCAAGCCATTAGTTTCAAAAAGCGATTATCAAGCCCAGTTTGACGCTATTCAGTCTCATATTTTAGCGGGTGATATTTATCAAATTAATCTCACGCTGCCCTTTCAAACGCAATACCAAGGGCTGCCATTACATGGGTTTGAGCAGTTGCTTGAGCAAGTCGATGCCCCTTATTGCGCCTATTATGAGCTTGAATCACATACCATTATGAGCTTTTCACCTGAGGAGTTTATTCAAACGCGAGGCGCAAAGATAACGACCAGCCCGATTAAAGGCACCATCGCTCGCGCTCAGAACAATGCTCTTCTTGATCAAGCCAATAAAGAAAAACTAAAGGCCAGCACCAAAGACCGCGCCGAGCACATCATGATTGTTGACTTATTACGCAACGATCTAGGTAAAATCTGTGAGTCAGGCTCAGTGGCTGTCAACAACCTGCTTAATATCGAAAGTTTTTCAAATGTTCATCACTTGGTGACTCAGGTAGAAGGCCGGCTTTTGTCCGATGTCTCGCCTGCAAAAGCGTTGTTAAGCTGTTTTCCCGGAGGGTCAATTACAGGTGCGCCGAAAATCAAAGCGATGGAAATCATTCATGAGTTAGAACCTTTTAATCGCGAAGTCTACTGCGGCAGTATTTTTCACCTTAATGCTCAAGGCGACTTATCTGCCAATATCCCCATTCGCACCCTAGTAGCTGAGCATCAAGAGCAAAACCCTGAGCAAGGAAAGATCACCTGTTGGTCTGGAGGCGGTATTGTTGCCGACTCTACCTGGCAATCTGAATATCAAGAGGCCGTCGATAAGGTGAACCATCTACTCAGCGGCTTAAAACGATAGTCTCTGTTGCTATGGTCCAAAAAAACAAAAAAAGCCCGCCGATAACGCTCATTGTCTGCGGGCTTTTTGATGGTTAATGCCGTAAGGCGAACAGCATAAGCCAATATGACTTATTTTTTCTTAGCAGCCACTTTATTTTTTGCTTTTGCTTTAGCCGGTTTAACCTTCCAAGGAATCATTGATTTCACAACCTG
>JBPEWS010000008.1:0-3498 GCA_052032465.1 Pseudomonadales bacterium | reverse complement strand
AAAATCTTGTACCGTGTATATGCAGGTCCTTTCATGACGGTTGATCAAGCGGAAAAAGCGCAAAAACAGATCCACCAGTTATTGGGAAGAGACGACAGTTTCCTTCAAAAGTATATACCGTAAATTATGGCAACATTAGATATTGTTTTCTTAGTAATTGTAGGGCTTTCAGCAGGCTATGGCTTGATGAGAGGCTTAATCAAAGAGGTTTTTTCGCTACTTATTTGGCTGATCTCATTTGCTGTGGCTTTGTCCTTTAATTCACTAGCTGCAACATGGATGGAGTCGATCCATGAGTCGGAAAACATTCGTCATGTGCTGGGTTTTATCGTATTATTTCTGAGTACTTTTCTCTTCGGTAGCGCCTTATATCGTCTAGCAAAAAGCTTTATCGATGAAGCCAATTTGGGCTTTGTTGATCGCTTATTCGGCGTCGTTTTTGGATTTTTACGCGGTTTTATCGTCATAACCGTAGCCTTACTCGCGGTCAATCTGGTGCTGAGTTTTTCAGACCAAAAATTGAGCGAGTTTGAATTCTGGCAGGAGTCGCAGTTCGCCCCTATTTTTGCCGATATGCAAAATTGGGCGCTGGAATACATGGATTTTGATGAAAAAATCTCTGTTGAACAACTCAAGGAAAACCTTGAGCCAACACTACCTTAATTGTTAAAGCGCGAAAGCAGGTAAGATCCTATGTGTGGAATTATTGGAGTGGTGAGCCACTTACCCGTTAATCAATTGATTTATGATTGCCTAACTGTCTTGCAACACCGAGGGCAAGATGCAGCGGGTATTGTCACGCAATCAAATAACCGTTTCTATCAACGTAAAGACCGTGGCATGGTCAAAGAAGTCTTCGACCAGCGCAGCATGCAAAGCTTAGTTGGCTCAATGGGCATTGGCCATGTTCGCTATCCAACGGCTGGAGCGACTACCTCATTAGCTGAGGCTCAGCCGCTTTACGTGAACTCGCCTTATGGTATTGTGCTGGCGCATAACGGCAACCTAACCAATGCCGACACGATCTCAGAGCAACTGCGTAAAACGGATCTACGTCATATCAACACCACATCGGACTCCGAAGTGCTGCTTAATGTGCTGGCACATGAGCTTGAGCTTGAGCAAAGCATTGAGCTGAATGCGCATCAGCTATTTCAGGCAGTTACACGCCTTTATAAGCGTGTTGAAGGTGGCTTTGCTGCCTGCGCGATGATTGCAGGACACGGGCTACTAGCCTTTCGCGACCGCTTTGGTATTCGTCCGTTATGTCTGGGTTTTCGTGACACAGAAGGCCAAGCTGAATATATGGTGGCCTCTGAAAGTGTGGCGTTAACAGCTAACGGCTTTAAACTGATTCGTGATGTGGAGCCTGGTGAGGCGATTTATATTACGCCAGACGGACACCTACTCAGCCATCAGTGCATGCCAACAGCTGAACTTCGTCCTTGCTTGTTCGAATATGTCTATCTGGCTCGTCCAGATTCCGTTATGGACAAGATTTCTGTCTATAAAGCACGTATGCGCATGGGACAAACGCTGGCAGCCAAAATTGAGCGAGAATGGCCAGATAATGATATCGACGTGGTGATCCCGATTCCTGATACTAGTCGAAACTCAGCGATTGAGTTGGCTCAGGCATTGCAAATCCCATACCGCGAGGGCTTCGTTAAGAACCGTTATATAGGCCGTACCTTTATTATGTCAGGCCAGCAGACGCGCAAAAAATCCGTGCGTCAAAAGCTCAGTGCCATCAATTCTGAGTTTGAAGGCAAGAACGTTATCTTGGTCGACGACTCCATCGTGCGCGGAACAACCTGTCACCAGATTATTGAAATGGCTCGCGCTGCAGGTGCGAAAAAAGTGTATTTTGCATCGGCTTCACCTGCCGTACGTTTCCCTAATGTTTATGGTATTGATATGCCGGTTCATAGTGAGCTGATTGCTCATGGACAAACGGATGAGGAAATCTGTCAACTGATCGGTGCGGACAAGCTGATCTACCAAGATCTAGACGACCTCATTGAAGCGGTGCGCGAGGAAAACTCCTCGATTTCAAGCTTTGAAACGTCGGTGTTTAGCGGCTGTTATATCACCGGTGATATTGACGGCGACTATTTCGATCGACTGGCACAAAGCCGCAATAATGCGACTTTAGAAAAACAAAATGACTCAACGCAGTTACTGATTAATTTGGAAAACAGCTCATGAAAAAAGACGCGAAGTTTTCAACCAAAGCGATTCGAGTAGGGCAGTTACCCACTGACGAAAACTCACATAGTGAACCGCTATTTCTGACCTCAAGCTTTGTTTTTGATTCAGCAGAGCAAGCAGCTGCTATCTTCGCTGGAGAAGAAAAGGGTAATGTCTATTCGCGTTTTACCAACCCAACGGTGCGCAGCTTTGAACAACGCTTAGCCGCGCTTGAGGGCGCCGAGCGCTCGGTTGCCTTCGCCTCGGGTATGGCCGCGATTCAAGCAACCATCATGAGCCTGCTGAAATCAGGCGATCATATCGTTGCGGCTAAACAGTTGTTCGGCTCGATCCCGTCACTGATCAATAATTATTTCATTAAGTTTGGCATTGAAGTCACCTATGTGGATGTGACTGATGTCTCTGCTTGGCAGGCTGCTATTCAGGACAATACTCGACTGTTTTTCCTAGAAACGCCGTCCAATCCATTATGTGAAATTGCTGATGTTGCTGCCATTGCGAGCATCAGTAAAGCGAATGATATTTTGCTTGTAGTGGATAACTGCTTTGCAACGCCTTATCTGCAAAAGCCGCTGGCTCAGGGCGCAGACATCATTATCCATTCAGCGACAAAATACCTCGATGGTCAGGGCCGCTGCGTTGGTGGAGCGGTGTGTGGCTCTAACGAGCTAATGGAAGAGCTGTTTAAATACGTGCGCACGGCAGGAAGCTGCATGAGTCCATTTAATGCCTGGGTTTGCCTAAAGGGCCTTGAAACACTGCATTTACGCATTCAAGCACATTGTGCTTCGGCGATGCGTGTGGCGCTGTGGCTCAGTGAGCAGCCGCAGGTAGGTAAAGTGAATTACAGCGGTTTGCCAACGCATCCGCAGCATCAGCTCGCCGCCTCTCAAATGAATAACCACTTTGGTGGCATTTTGTCCTTTGAGCTGGTTGATGGTGGCAATGATGAAGTTTTCAAAATAATTAACAGTATTCAACTTTTGTCACGAACGGCCAACCTAGGCGATGCCAAAACCACGATAACCCACCCCGCAACCACCACGCACGCCAGAGTGGGCGCAGAGGTTCGCAAAACAATGGGTATTTCTGATCGGCTCATTCGTCTTTCTGTGGGGCTTGAAGATACACAAGATATCATTGAAGATTTGCAGCAGGCATTTAATCAACTCGGTTAGCAATTATGAAAAATCTATTTAAGGCGCATCAAACCACCGTTTCAAGACGTCAGTTTTTGGCAGCTGCAGGTTGCTGTGGTGGCGCGGCTGCACTGAGCAGCTGTGCGGT
>JBPEWS010000079.1:0-1783 GCA_052032465.1 Pseudomonadales bacterium | reverse complement strand
AACTCAATGATCGGTACGATAATAAAAATGGGTAAAATCTTTCGAAAAGAAAACATAGTTTATCAAACCCCTAAATCAACTACTAAGCCAGTTGTTAAACCAGCAAGGCTGCCTTGTCATGGCGTAAAACCGCAAGCATCTCATTTACACTCTGGGTTACGCTCAGGTCTCTCGGCGCTGCGGAGTATACCACTTTGCCTATCAGCTTACCCTCTGAATCGCGAAACTCATACCCGATGGGCAAAGCGTCTTGCTGCGTAATGGCGTATAACCCTTCTTTTAGCTCACCACGAAAATGCATGCGGGCGACAACTTCTTGACCTTTATAACAGCCTTTTGAATAGCTCACGGCTTTTAGGTCGCGCTCGTCATCGAAAAACACTTGTGGCAGATAAGCCTCAGAGGTTTCATCGGTTACCCAAGCTATTTTTGCATGAATCATTGATGCCCAAAACTCAGCATGATCCATGCCAACCCGATCACCGGGCAAGTTGCCGATCACTAAATCCACATCATTGGGCAGCTGCACCGTAAGCGATGCCGGCTCTTCGCCGCTGCCTTTATGTTGTTCAACCTGCCATAAATGACGCTCTGCATTGGGCTTGGCTGCTGCGGCCAAAATAGGCTGCTCACTTAGCGCAATATCACAACGAGAAAAAATGGCGAATTTTTTCAGCTCAGCAACGCAAGCGGCTGCCACGCTTTGGTGAACAATGAGGCCAAATTGCATTTCGGCCATTTCAACCACCAAAAAGCTCGCCAACATACGCCCCTTCAGGTTGCACAATGTGGCGAGCCTCGCCTCAGTTGCCGAGACTTCTCGCATGTCGGTGCTAATCTGCCCCTGTAAGAATTCACGGGCTTGTTCGCCACTGACACTAATTAAGGCCAATTCTTTAATGTTCATAAGACTTTGACTGACTGTATAAAGAAAAGTTACATGATACGTTGTGAAGCCAACCTAAAAGTTAGCTTCAACAACGATAGAAAGGAAGGTTCCGTGCTTAGATCGCCGCGGCGGTCTCAACGCCTTGCTTAATGGCTCGCTTCGCATCTAGCTCGCCAGCAATATGGGCGCCGCCAATAAGATGCAATTTCACTTCACTGTTCTCACCCAACGCTTCTTGAAGCGACTGGAACAGTTGGTTGCGAGAGGTTTGGCCTGCGCAAATGACGACAGAATCGACAGGCAAAATTTGAGCTTTACCTTCAACCTCGATATGTAAGCCTTGATCGTCAATCTTCTTATAGCTCACACCGCCAATCTGCTTCACCTGCTTCATTTTTAATGCAGCGCGGTGAACCCAGCCTGTGGTTTTTCCTAAACCAGCGCCATGTTTGGTGGTTTTGCGCTGTAAAAGATAGACTTCGCGGGCCGGTGCTTCTGGCTCTGGCTTTTGAATACCGCCTCGGGTTTCAAAGTCCTCATCAACGCCCCACTCCTCATACCATTCATCGATAGGCATTGGCGAAGGCCCTGAGTGCACTAGATATTCTGATACATCAAAACCAATACCTCCGGCTCCGACAACAGCCACTTTTTGGCCAGCCTGCTTTTCACCACGTAAAAGCTGATCATAAATAATGACTTTTTCATGATCAATGCCGTCGATCTTTGGTGTTCTTGGCTGAACGCCCGTTGCTACGACAATATCATTAAAACCTTCAGCGATTAGCGCCTGAGTTTCAGCCACCGTGTTTAAACGCAGGTCGATCTTAAGCTTTTCGATCATGCGCGTGAAATAACGCAGCGTTTCTTTAAACTCTTCTTTACCTGGGATCT
>JBPEWS010000078.1:0-2808 GCA_052032465.1 Pseudomonadales bacterium | reverse complement strand
AGGCGTTTTTGGTTTAGATCCGCTTTCAACAAGCTTCTGCCGTGATCAAATCAAACGACAGGGAGTATAAAGAGAGGTGTTTTTATCTTCAACCGTTTTTTCAGCTTTTTGTGACTGAATTGTTACCTAGGCTTGATAGATAGCGCCCAAAAGCACCTGTTCATCCGCTCCTGTCACATCAGGAAGGTGAATATTTTTTTTATGCCAACGGGCGTAACCCAACCAAGCAAAACCTACCGCCTCAACCCAATCTGGGTGAATACCCAATGTTTGTGTCGTTTGAACCTGACAGGCTGTTCGCTCCAGCTTTTGCTCCAAGGATTGCATTAACGCTTGATTATGCACGCCTCCACCGCAGAAAAATGCGCGCTGGCAATTTGCTGCTGCAAGCTCATTGGCAATGCTCACGGCTGTTAATTCCAACAAAGTGGCTTGCACATCCACCAACAACACCTCAGGGTGGTGCTTTAGATGCTCATCGATCCATCGTTCATTAAAATATTCCGCCCCTGTTGATTTAGGCGAAGGCCTCGAAAAGTAGGCATCGGATAACATCTTCTTGAGCAGGCCCTCATCAACAACACCAGAAGCTGCCCACTGACCTTGGTCGTCATATGAGAGGCCTCGATGACGGGATATCCAGCGATTCATCAAGCCATTGCCAGGGCCGGTATCAAAGCCTAAAACTTGCTCATCACTGAGCAAACTCACGTTAGCAATGCCGCCAATATTGACGACTGCAACCGGCTCTGCCAACTGCTTAGGAAGGAGTGCTCGATGAAACATCGGAGCAAATGGCGCGCCCTGACCGCCCGCAGCAATATCCATTCGTCTAAAATCGGCGACGACTGGCAATTTGGTTTGATAGGCAATTACATGAGGATCGCCAATTTGCAAAGACATCGGAAAGCCCGAATTGGGTGCATGAAACAATGTTAGGCCATGACTAGCCACGCCTTCGATTTCATCGTTTAATTCCATTTTATGACTCGCTCTTGCCTGCTCTTGCAGTTTAAGAACAGCCTCGGTAGACAAACGAGCTAACTCAACATCCAACTGAGCATAGTCAGAGAAATTAATCGCAGGCTTTGAAACATGGTTTTGAAGTTGCTGCTGAAACTCTGCCGAAAAAGGCTGAGCCAGCGTATCGATGAGTGATAGCGGCCGACCTGGCTCAATGCGAACTAGGGCAGCATCAATGCCATCTAAGCTTGTGCCTGACATCAGGCCAATCCACAAGCCCATAAGGCGCTATTGGAGCGTGGTGTAGGCGATAACGCCTTTTTGGTCGTTAAGCATCGCCAACAAATCAGTAGAAAGCGCCTTAAATTTCGCCATCTCTTTAGCTGGCAGTTTTTGTGTAATCTGCTTAGTGACTTTAAGCGGGTCCTTGTGCACACCGTTTAAACGAAACTCATAATGCAAATGCGGCCCCGTTGCCCACCCTGTCGAACCAACATAGCCGATAAGATCACCCTGTTTAACACGATCACCTTTTTTGAAGCCCGCAAAGCGACTCATATGCGCGTAAACCGTCTCATGCGCTCCATCATGCTTGATATAAACCACGTTTCCGTAGCCACGCTGAGAGCCAGCAAAACTAATACGACCAGAACCAGCCGCGTAAATCGGCGTGCCTGTTGGCGCAGCGTAGTCAACGCCTTTGTGCGGGCGCTTGGTTTTAAACACTGGGTGCAATCGATTAGGATTAAATTTCGATGAGATGCGGGTAAAATCGACAGGCGTTCGCAAAAAGTCACGCTTCATGGTGCGACCATCCGGATAGTAATAACCGACATCACCTTCGCTGTTTTCATAACGCATCGCCGTGCGCCATTTATTGAATACGTAAAAATCAGCCGCCAGAATTTCGCCATCGGAAATTTGTTCGCCGTCAACATAACGCTTTTCATAAACAACACGGAATTGATCGCCTTCACGAATATCCAAAGCAAAATCAATCTCATACTGGAAGATTTTTGCCAGATTCATGATGGTTTTATTGGACAGCCCTGCCTTGCGAGCAGATAAGTAAAATGAGCCAGCAATTTCACCTTCAACAAAGTGCAGCTCTTTATCCATCTCACGCTCAAGAATATCGGCCGACAAGCCCTCATCCTGTTGAGTGATACGCACACGTTGGTCATCTTGTAGTTCAAAGGTTAGCGAATCGAATCGCTCACCGTCAAAGGCAAACTCCAAATCTTGGCCAATTTTAAGCGAGCGAAGCGGACCAATCTTATCGCGATCAAGACCTAAAAACCCATTCGCCAATGAAGGGGGCAGACCAATCGATTCTAAGATTTTGCTGAGCGTATCACCCGACTCCACTTCAACCACTTGGCGAGTCAGTACAGGCTTAGCCTGAGACGAGCTGATCGGCGTCAAATTCAGTAGCAAAGGCAACTGCTGTGTATGCTTTGATAATTGGGTTTGATCGAGCAATTTATACGCAGAAGAATCGCGAGTTTGTCCCGTGTCTGGGAAAACCAAAAGCGCTAATGCCAATGTAGACAAACCCATAATGCTAAGGAGGTGGGCTTTAGGCAATGCCTTAAAAAAACCGAAAAACTTTGTAAAAACAGCAGGTTTTGAACTTTGATTCATAAAAAGCTTTAGCTTTATTTTTTTCTTAATTCTATAGAGAATCAAAATTTTTACAAGTTCCTTACATTTTCTGGTTTTCTGTTAGATAAGAAGGTTACGTTTTCACTCAAAAAACCGATAAAATAACGGCTTTTACAGTTTGGATTTAGGATTATGTCTGCTCAAAGCGATATTCAGCAAGCACTCGAAATTATCGAACGC
>JBPEWS010000077.1:0-1956 GCA_052032465.1 Pseudomonadales bacterium | reverse complement strand
AAGCGAATATACATTGCCATCAAGTTCTCACTTTCCTTGCACTAACAAGGCGACGGATTTAAAAACGGTTTTCTTGGCCACGGGTTACCGAAGCGGCGTTCAAGAATGAGGATAGTACCATTTTGCTCGCGCTTGACCAATGTTCTAAGCGTTGCGATCGTCTCATCTTCTCGCTCCACCTGCGAATAAACCACAAAATACTCACTCGCAACGACAAGTTGCTGCTTTAGCTCAGCCAAATCATCTTTGTCTGTGTCTTGAAACACACTTAGGCTATCTATCTGGCCTAACGAAGTTATTGGCCCGTTAGTTCTAAGCCCAGTTATCGCGCTAAGCTGCTGCTGCGTGATCAATGCATTGGCTAGCTCTAAACTGGCCAACACCTCATCTGGCGCCGTGTTCACATTCATCGCTGCGCTAGGCGCCAAGGCCGCTAACTCAACTGATACCGTCGAGCTTTGAAAACCAAAACGGTTTTCTTGCTGCTCAAAAAATGGATGCGCGTAGATCTCCTCAATCTGGGTAATCGGCTGATTCGCAATATTATGCCCAGCATAATCAAAACGCTCTAAGCCATTGATCTGAGCAATATCATCCGTATCCAGCCAGTCCGCCAAGCTCGCTGCCACCTCATTGACAGGCGTCGTTTGTCCACCAGCATTGATATTTAACGCGCTGTTTAAATAATTCGTGAAGGCCGTCACTTGCAGCGGACGAGTCACCCATTCGCCATTATCAAAAGCCACCAAGCGGTTAATATTATAATTAGCCTGCGCATCCTCGATCGCAATGCGAAACGTTGCGTTTTCAAAGGCCTCATCGGCCTCAAACATTTGCCCCTGCGCCCATGCCTCATCGCAGCTGTCTACGGCGATATCATCATCTTTTAGCGTGCGGATACCCACGGCCTCTGCCGACAGCAAAAAATGACGCATTTTTGCCTGATCTCTCACCTGCTGAGAAATCGAGTTTTCATAGCGCCCTAACAAGCTAATGCCCGCCACCAAAGCAATCGCAAAACCCACCAGCATGATCGCCATAATCAAAGCCAAACCCGACTGATGCTGAGCAGGTTTTGGCCCTACTGGGCGGCTAAAGGTTACCGGCCAAGCGTTCATGGTAAAAACCTATTTTGGGCGATCTCAAACGAGCGATCCACCTCGCCATAACTTGGCAAAATCAAGGTGACTTTAACGCGGCTTGGCAAAACGCCCAACAGTGGATGCGCTGCTTGTTGGTTAACGGTTGATGCGCTTTGCGTATTACTGACAGGGCTTGTTGAAAGCGACTGACCTGAAGCTGTCGTTAAGGTTTGCGCGCTCGCCAGCGCATTTTGCGCCGAGCGAGTTTTAAAGCTGGAGTTCCACTCGCTCTCCCAATCCTGCGCCTCGATGGGCATATACTCAAAGCGAAGGCCTTCCAGCCCATCAGCGATCAACACCTCATGCTGCGGCTCCTCAATTTCGCGATCAAGATGATCCCAGCTCGTGCGAATGAGCGCCCCATCCACCAGCTCATAACGAACACGCTCCAGCGGTGGCGACTGCGTTAAACTCAAAACATCTTGGTTGGCTGCATGTGTAAACTCTAATTGCTCAAGCTCACCATTAAATGCCGGCTCGATCTGAAAACTGCCGGAGACCGGCCGTTCGACCGCCTGCATTAGCTCCAAAGACAGGCGATTAAATGCCTGATTCAGCCGCTCCAAACGCTCCACCTGATGGTTCATACTGCTGGCTGCGCTATTTACTTGGCTAATTTTTATCCCGATAAGCGTCATCATCACCGTTAAAATCGCAATTGCGATCAATAGCTCAAGCAGGGTCATCCCACGTTGCTTAACGGCCTTCATCTGACCACCAAACGCGTTATACCAGCAATCGCACCGTCGTTTTTAACATCGGCCTGCTCGTCAAAAACCATCACCTCAAAACGCCACAAGCCCTCGCGCTCGGT
>JBPEWS010000076.1:0-2837 GCA_052032465.1 Pseudomonadales bacterium | reverse complement strand
ATATCGCTAAGGACTTAGCGCGATCCATGGCCGTTATCTCGGTTCGTGTGGTTGAGGTGATTCGCGGTAAAACAGTGATTGGTATCGAGATTCCTAATGAAAAGCGCGAAATGATTAGCTTATCTGAGGTACTGGGCAGTGAATTATTCGATCAGTCGGATTCGCCATTAACCGTGGCATTAGGTAAAGATATTTCGGGTGTGCCAGTGATTGGCAATTTGGCCAAAATGCCGCATTTATTAGTTGCAGGTACAACAGGCTCGGGTAAGTCTGTTGGTGTTAATGCCATGCTGGTCAGCATGCTTTATAAGGCGTCTCCCGAGGATCTGCGCTTCATTATGGTTGACCCAAAGATGCTCGAGTTATCGGTTTATGAGGATATTCCTCACTTGCTGACGCCCGTGGTCACCGACATGAATGATGCCGTTACAGCGATGCGTTGGGCGGTTGGTGAGATGGAGCGACGTTATATGCTGATGTCGAAATTGGGTGTGCGCGACATTAAAAGCGCCAATAAGAAAATCACGGAAGCGATCAATAAGGGCGAGCCGATTCCAGACCCGATTTGGCAGCCAACAGACACGGCCTTTAATGAGCATCCGACATTAGAAAAAATGCCTTATATCGTCATTGTGATCGATGAATTTGCAGACATGATGATGGTCGTTGGTAAAAAAGTTGAAGAGCTGGTGGCGCGAATCGCGCAAAAAGCTCGTGCTGCAGGTATTCATATGATCTTGGCTACCCAGCGCCCATCTTCCGACGTTATCACGGGCTTAATTAAGGCGAATATGCCTTCACGGATCAGCTTTCGAGTATCTTCGAATATCGACTCTCGGGTGATTCTCGACCAAACGGGCGCAGAGCAATTGCTTGGTAACGGCGATATGCTCTACATGCCCGTAGGCACGTCGATTCCTGAACGTGTTCATGGCGCTTTTCTTTCAGATGAGGAAGTTCACCGAGTCTGTGATGATTGGCGAGCACGCGGTCAAGCGAACTACCTTGAAGCGGTATTACAAGACACCGAAACAGGAATCGCTGTGATTGATAATCTGGGCGAGGGGCTGACCAGCAGCGATGCCGAACAAGATGAGCTGTATGATAAGGCGGTACAAGTGGTGATGGACTCGGGTCGAGCATCCATTTCAATGGTGCAAAGACGTCTGTCAATTGGCTATAACCGCGCAGCGCGTCTGATCGAGGCGATGGAAGAAGCGGGCCTAGTCAGCGGCATGCAAAGCAATGGTAAGCGTGAAATCTTGGTGCCTCGACATGATTAAACCGACCCGTCATTACATTACCGAAGTAAAGGCAAAAACATTGAAAAAACAGCTGTTTTTCTTTGACAATTTGCTAGGCTCATCAGTATAATGCGCCGCTTATGACTGAGAAGCACCTGCCATTATTGGTAAATCCGTCGAAACTCGCTGAACAAGGCGTTATTTTGTCGGGGAAAATCGAGCCGAAACATTTCAGCCGATTTGATCAAGAAGAGATCGGAACGCTCTCAACGGCTAAGGTTGAGCTCAGTTTTAAGAAAAATGATCAAGGCTTTTCGATTGTCGAAGGCCAGCTTGAGGTGAAAGTCACGCGTGAATGTCAGCGTTGCTTGGAGCCTGTTGAGCAGCAAGTAAAGGTGACGATTGAGCTTGCGATTCTGAAGTCCTCAATTATTGAGGCAGAGTCCAGACCAGCCGCATTACCCGAGCACTATGAGCTGTTTCAACAAACTGAGGCTAAAGTGCCAGTGGTTGACTTGCTTGAAGACGACCTGATCTTAGCACTGCCTTTGGTTGCCTTGCATGATCATTGTGAACATAAAGATTATCAGCCTGAAGAGCTGCCCGAAGTGGAAGAAAAGCCAAACCCCTTCGCAGTCCTTGAGGCTTTGAAAAAAGACTTAAAGTCTTAATTAACCCAGCTGTTCAGCCAAGCTGATGCAGCGTAACGCTAAACTCAATGCAGCGCATCAAGTTTAGCAATGCAGAATAAGTAACAGGAGCGCATTATGGCAGTTCAGCAGAATCGTAAAACACGTTCAAAGCGCGGTATGCGTCGTTCGCACGATGCAATCTCTGGCGCACCAATTAGTTTTGATCAAGAGACGGGTGAATTCCACCGTCGTCACCACATCACGCCAGACGGTTTTTACCGTGGCCGCCAAGTGATCAAAACAGCTGACGACTTCGAAGATTACGAAGACGAAGAGTAAGATCACCCGCTTAAGTTAATTAAGCAGGTCTTTAGATTATTCGTTAGCAAAAGGCTAAAGCGAATACACTAAAAATGAAAAAGGGGCTTTGGCCCCTTTTTTTATGTTTGAATGGAGGTAATGATGTCTACGGTTTATCTATTCCCTGGTCAGGGCTCGCAAAAAGTCGGAATGTTGTCTGGGCTTGCCCACAACGATCTCGTGCAATCCACGTTCAACGAAGCCTCAGAGGTGCTGAATATTGACCTATGGGAAATCGCACAGACCGATGCAGAGGGTTTAATTAACCAAACGCAGATCACTCAGCCTCTATTGCTTACAGCAAGTATCGCTCTATGGCGTGTAAACCAGCAGCAAGAAGGCTTTACTGCACCGGCATATCTTGCAGGTCATAGCTTAGGCGAGTTTAGCGCACTTGTTGCCGCTAAGGCGTTGGATTTTTCTGATGCTGTGGCCTTAGTGCATCAACGCGGCCAGTTCATGCAATCAGCCGTTGAAGATGGTCAGGGCTTGATGGCGGCGATTATTGGTTTAGACAGCCAAGGTGTTGTTGAGGTTTGCCAAAAGGCTGAGCAAGGGCAAATTGTTTCAGCGGTTAACTTTAACTCGCCACAGCAAACGG
>JBPEWS010000075.1:0-3289 GCA_052032465.1 Pseudomonadales bacterium | reverse complement strand
TCAGCTAACTGAATAGCCAACGTGCCTTTGCCCGATCCGCTCGGTCCATCAATCGTGATAATTGGGATGCTCATGTTTTCACTTTTTTTTAATCAACAGACTTTATATTATAGCCCCTACTCTTAACGCACCTCAAAACAAAACGCATGCAAAAATCAAAGCGCTGGAAGCCAAACCCCAAAATTAGCCAATGCCAAGTGAAACCAACCCGAGCGCTGGCTCTCTTGTCTGGCAAGGAAATTCAAAGCCTGCATGAAAAGAGCGAAGAAATGTACCAACTGTTTCGTCTCTGCGCTTTGGCCGTTTTAAATACAGGATCTGTCACCGACGCTAGCCATGAATTGTTTGAAGCCTTTGATGATTTTGATATTGAGATACTTTCTGAATCAAAGGGGATTGAGCTGGTCATGAAAAATGCACCTCGCTCGGCATTTGTTGAGGGTCAAATTATTGAAGGGATTCGTCAGCACTTGTTTGCGGTTTTGCGCGATATTCTGCACTTTGCCAGTAAAGACAACCGAGAAGACAGCCTCACCGAAGGCGTATTTAAACTATTGCGAAATGCCCAAGTCCTACGCGCCTACGAGCCACCCAATGTCGTTGTCTGCTGGGGCGGACACTCGATCCCACGCCATGAATACGACTATACCAAGGAAGTCGGCTATCAGCTTGGCCTGCGCTATATGGATATCGCCACAGGCTGCGGCATTGGTGCGATGAAAGGCCCCATGAAAGGCGCCACCATTGCTCATGCTAAACAGATGTATCATAAAGGCCGCTATATCGGCATTACCGAGCCTGGTATTATTGCCGCCGAAGCGCCCAACCCTATTGTTAATGAGCTGGTGATTTTGCCAGATATCGAAAAGCGCCTCGAAGCCTTTGTTCGCATGGCGCACTGCATAGTCGTGTTCCCGGGCGGTGTTGGCACGATGGAAGAGATTCTTTATTTACTGGGCCTTTTGATGCACCCCGATAATCAGCATATTCATCTTCCTTTATTGCTCACGGCTGATCAAGAAAGTGCGCATTACATCCAACGAATTGATGACTTTCTAACCGCCTGCTTTGGTATCGAAGTGCATGATTACTACCAAGTTATTGTGGATGATGCCGTGGGCGTAGCGCAATACGCGAAAAAAGCCATTCAACGCGTGCATCAGGATCGCAAAAAATACAATGAAGCGTTTTCTTTCAACTGGACATTATCCATTCCTGAAAGCTTCCAAACGCCTTTCATTCCAAGCCATGAAAACATGGCTAAACTCAATATCTCCAAAGAGCTACCCTTGCACGAGCTTGCCGCAAACTTGCGTTGCGCGTTCTCAGGTATTGTCGCGGGTAATGTGAAAACACCTTATATTAACGCAGTAGCCGAACAAGGAAAATACCAACTCACTGGCGATTCAAATATCATGTCTGAGATCGATGGCTTGCTGCAATACATCGCCAATGAAGGTCGCATGAAGCTCGATGGAGACTATAAACCATGCTACAACCTGCTTTATTAGAGCGAACGCTATTTCATCCATGGTTGCGTTGGTTGCAACCCATCGCACTTCTCATTAGCTGCTTTTATCTAGCCTGGCTATTATTAGCTCAATGCCAATTCTTTTATAGCGCAAACTACGAACTCCTCAATGTTGGCCAGCATATCCAACAATATGGTCCACAAAACCGCTATAAACCCCATTTTGAGATGACCGACAAAAGCCAGCATATTGAGCTTTTTGAAAAGGTTGTTCACGGCATTCGCTATCAGCCCGAAACACTGAGCCAAATCACCTACACCGTTGGGCACCAAAGCTATACTCTGCTGCGCCCGCCCGAGGCACAACACCTAAGAGATGTAGCCGCCTTGGTTCAGCCCTGGGAGCGTTTTGGCCAAATCATAACGGCGTTCACTTTGCTTTTTATCATTGTCGCCGTTGCCAATCGGCGCGCCCTGCCCCGTGCCAAGCCAATCGGCGCATTAATTCTTGGCTTGATCACCCTATCAGTGCTCATTGCAGTGATCGACCCTCAAGCCGTATTTGCTTGGCTGCATACCATGGCCTTTCCGCCTGAGCACCCTTGGTTTTTTTATTACCAAGACTCATTGATGACCACATGGATGAAAGCACCCGACTTATTTTTCGCCATAGGCATCGAGTGGCTACTGAGCGCCATTATCTTGCTAATAATCTATTTAGTTTTGGTGTCAAAAATCCATAATCCTCGTCTAAAGAGTCTTAACACATAACAGAAACTGTTATATATTAGCCGCTGTTTTAAGCGCCTAAGCTCAAATGGACACCCAATTACTCTTTAAAACCCTAGCTGTACCGCTGCGGCTCAATATTTTACTGCTGCTTAAGCTGCGCGGAACACTTTGTGTTTATGAATTAACCCAAGCGTTTGAACTGGCTCAACCCCAGATTTCAAGAGAACTTGCCAAGCTAAAAATGGCCGGCTTCATTCACTCAACGCGCCATGGCAAGCACATGCATTATTGCTTGCGAGATGATCTTGCGCCTTGGGTAAACACCATTATTGATGCCGCACTAAGCGAGCAAAAGCCCAAGTTGCCGGCCCTTGAATGCACTCACTCATCCCTTAAACAATAGAGCTACACCCTATGAAAGTCTTATTTATTTGCACGCATAACCGTTGCCGCAGCATTTTAGCTGAAGCCATCACCAACCACGAAAGCCAAGGTCGCATCCTTGCCAAAAGCGCAGGCTCAAGCCCTGTCGGCGAAGTGCATCCAAAAACCTTAAAATACTTAAATGAAACGGGTATTGAAACAGCGGGCTTGTGCAGTGAGTCATGGGATGCGCATGAAGATTTCGAGCCTGATGTGGTGATCACAGTGTGCGACAGCGCCGCTGGAGAGGCCTGCCCTGTTTGGTTTGGTCAGTCTCTGCGCATTCACTGGGGTGTCGCTGATCCAAGCAAAATCGAAGACGAAACGCAAGCCAGAGCCGCATTTCTTGCAACCATCGATATCTTCCGCCAGCGCATCAAAAAACTGTTAGATACCGACTTTGAGAACCTATCCGAGGCTCAGCTAAAGTCTTTATTCAATGAACTAGCCACGGTGTAATCATGGGAATTTTTGAACGTTATCTTTCAGTATGGATTGCGCTAGCCATCGGTTTAGGCGTTTTACTCGGCAACTTAATGCCTGCTCAGTTTGAGGCTATCGCGGCATTAGAATATGCAAAAGTGAACCTTGTCATTGCCTTGTTAATTTGGTTGATGATTCTTCCGATGATGCTACAAATCGACTTTTCATCGATCAAAAATG
>JBPEWS010000074.1:0-2049 GCA_052032465.1 Pseudomonadales bacterium | reverse complement strand
GCGTCAGAATACGGTGATGACTTAGCTAAGGCCTTTGAGCGCAGTCAATGTCGTTTCTTTGTCGCCTCATTCACCACGGATTGGCGTTTCTCGCCGGCTCGTTCGCGAGAAATCGTCGATGCCCTGATGAAAGTTCATAAACCCGTTAGCTACCTTGAGGTCCAGGCGCGCCAAGGACATGACTCATTTTTATTAAATGTCCCGCGATATAAAAAAGCCTTTGAAGCCTTTATGAACACGGTGGACATCCTATGACTATTCGACAAGATCACCGCCTGATCGTTAATTGGGTTAACCCGCAAAGCCGCGTATTAGATTTAGGCTGTGGTTCAGGATTATTATTAAAAACGCTAGCAAGTGAAAAACAGGCCTTCGGTTATGGGTTAGAGCTAAACCCAGAGAAAATTCAAACCTGTATCGAAAACGGGGTTAACGTCATTGAGCATGATATTGACTCAGGACTCAGCAAATTTCCTGACCAAAGCTACGATTACGTGATTATCTCACTTGCGCTTCAAGCATTGAAACGTCCTAACGAAACACTCGATGAAATGCTTCGTGTGGGTCGAGAAGTGATCATTTCCTTCCCTAATTTTGCGCATTTTAGAACGCGCGCTTATCTTGCCTTAAAAGGAAAAATGCCTGTATCTAAGTCGCTGCCTTATGAGTGGTATGAAACTCCCAATATTCACTTATGCACAATTCGTGATTTCGAAGAGCTTTGCCAGTCCAAGGGGTATCGAATTGTCGATCGCCAGCTGATGAATAGTGAAGGACAAACGCTCCACTCCATTTGGCCTAACCTGTTTGCCTCCACCGCTTTTTATAAGATCACACGCGATGCCTGAGGCCAAAACACCCATGATCCAAGAGCTCGTTATTGCCAGCAATAATGCCGGCAAAGTGGCCGAGCTTGAACAGATGCTTGCCCCACTTGGCATTCGTGTGTTTGCGCAAAACGCATTTGGCCTGCCCTCACCTGAGGAAACGGGGCTAACCTTTATTGAAAACGCCATTCTCAAAGCGCGTTTTGTCGCCCAAGAAACCGGCAAGCCCGCCTTAGCCGATGACTCCGGCCTATGCGTGCCAGCTCTAGGTGGCGCTCCGGGGATCTATTCGGCGCGTTATTCCTCTGACATCGTCGGCGAGCAAGCCAATGATGAGAGCAATAACGCCAAGCTGATTAATGTCTTGCGTGAACGCGACCTTGAAAACACGGCGGCGTATTATGTCTGTGCATTAGCTTTACTTCGCCATGCAGACGATCCTGAGCCGCTGATTAGCATCGGGCGTTTACAAGGGCAAATCCAGTTCACCGCTCAAGGTGAAGGCGGGTTTGGCTACGATCCTCACTTTTACTTGCCGAAATATCAGCAAACCGCTGCCCAACTCGGTAAGGCCAAGAAAAACACCATTAGCCATCGCGCTCTGGCGCTTCAGCAGTTAGTCACCGAACTCAAGGAATGCTAACAACCCCGCCGCTTAGCTTGTATCTGCACATGCCTTGGTGTGCGCAAAAATGCCCATATTGCGATTTCAACTCGCACCAAGATCATCAGGCTGACTTTGATCGCTATCTCAAAGCGCTTCAAGAAGACATTTGTCTTGATGCCCCCATGGTTAAAGATCGCACCATCAGCACGGTTTTTATTGGCGGTGGAACACCGAGTCTCATGCCGGTCGAGTTTTACCAGCAATTATTTGCCACATTGCAAGAGCAGTTATCGTTTTCTGATGGCTGTGAAATCACGATAGAGGCCAACCCCGGCGCCAGTGACGCCGAGCGCTTCGCAGGCTATGTCGAGCTGGGTATGAACCGATTATCCATCGGAGCACAAAGTTTTGATGCAGGGCAATTACAGCAGCTCGGGCGAATCCACGACCCACAAGCTATTTTTAGAAGCTACCAGCAGGCTCGTCAGGCGGGTTTTAAACGCATCAATTTGGATTTAATGTTTGGCCTAAACGAGCAAAGCCAAGCTCAAGCACTGGATGATCTACAACAAGCCCTAGCGCTCAAGCCCGAGCACCTTTCTTGGTATCAACTCA
>JBPEWS010000073.1:0-4792 GCA_052032465.1 Pseudomonadales bacterium | reverse complement strand
CCGTATTCGATGGATGCTAACCTGTTGCATATCTCTTACGAGGGCGGCATTTTGGAAGATCCTTGGGCAGAGGCTGAAGAAGACATGTGGCGCTGGAGTGTTGCTCCTGAAGCGGCGCCAGACGCCCCTGAGTATCTTGAGCTGACCTATAAAAAAGGTGATGTGGTCGCGATTGATGGCCAAGCAATGTCGCCAGCAGAAGTGCTTGAGTTTCTTAACAAGAAAGGCGGCGAGCACGGTGTGGGCCGTTTGGATATCGTTGAAAACCGCTATGTGGGTATGAAATCACGTGGTTGTTATGAAACTCCGGGTGGCACAATTTTGCTAAAAGCGCACCGTGGTATCGAGTCGTTGACATTGGATCGCGAGTTGGCTCACCTTAAAGATGAGCTAATGCCAAAATATGCAAGCTTGGTTTATAACGGATATTGGTGGTCGCCTGAGCGTAAAGCGTTGCAGACACTGATCGATGAAAGCCAAGAAAACGTAAACGGTGTGGTGCGCGTGAAGCTGTATAAAGGCAGCGTCAGCGTAGTGGGTCGTCAGTCTGAAGATAGCTTGTTCGATGAAAGCATCGCGACATTTGAAGACGACGAAGGCGCTTATAACCAAAAAGATGCGGAAGGCTTCATCAAGCTGAACGCGCTTCGTTTGCGATTAGCAGCGGGCAAAGGCCGCAAGCTGTCTTAAGGCAGCTTGGGTCGATATCGTAGCGGCGAACAGAAGGAAAATTTATGAATCCGAACTGGTTAGAATTCGAACAGCCCATCGCGGATCTTCAAGCAAAAATTGAAGAGCTGCATCAGATGGAGGTCAACCAAGAAGTCAGCTTGGCTGATGAGGTTCAAAAGCTCGAAGAAAAAAGCCAGAAACTGACGGAGAAGATTTTCTCAAAATTGAGCCCTTGGCAGATCACTCAGATCGCTCGTCATATTCAACGGCCACATGCAAAAGATTATATCGAGCGCATTGTTGATGATTTTAAAGAGCTGCATGGTGATCGCCAGTTCAAAGATGACGGTGCGACCATTGCAGGAATCGGCAAGATCGGCGGCCATCCTGTAGCGATTATTGGCCAAGAAAAAGGCCGTGATACCGAAGACAAAGTGCGCTGTAATTTTGGTATGCCGCGCCCTGAAGGTTACCGAAAAGCGCGCCGAATTATGGAAATGGCAGAACGCTTTAAGCTGCCCGTTATCACCTTGGTGGATACTCCGGGCGCTTATCCAGGCATTAATGCAGAAGAGCGCGGCCAAGGCGTTGCCATTGCGGAAAATCTTGCCGTTATGTCTCGCTTGGAAGTGCCGATCATCAGCACGGTTATTGGTGAAGGCGGCTCTGGTGGTGCATTGGCGATCAGCGTGGCAGACCAGTTAATGATGCTTCAATACAGCGTGTATTCGGTGATTTCACCTGAAGGGTGCGCCTCTATTTTATGGAAAGATGCCAAATACGCTGAACAAGCCGCCGAAGCCATGGGGCTTAATGCTGAGCGCTTGTTTGAGCTTGGCCTCATCCATGAAGTTATTCCCGAGCCACTCGGAGGCGCCCATCGCGCAGCCGATGAAATGGCCGAAACACTCAAAGCAAAGCTTATTGAGCATATCGAGCGCTTAAAACAAGTACCAATCAGCGAGTTAGTCGAACAGCGCTACGAACAGCTAAAATCCATCTCTACCGTCTAATTAAGGCATTAGCTATGGCACTTCAATACAGCATCGTTCCTG
The DNA here is from genome assembly GCA_052032465.1 of Pseudomonadales bacterium. GTDB lineage: Bacteria > Pseudomonadota > Gammaproteobacteria > Pseudomonadales > JAXHSS01 > JAXHSS01. Next base: position 3,065 of record JBPEWS010000073.1, on the reverse strand, counting down.
TAACCCCGTTCGAGCAAAACTGCTCTGTGCTTTGGTGTGATGAAACTCACGAAGGCATTGTTGTTGATGCGGGTGGCGATATTCCCAAAATTCAGGCAGCAATTGACGGGCTTGGCATTACGATCAAAGCGCTTGTGCTCACCCATGGGCACCTAGACCATGTTGGCGGTGCACTTGAGTTATCAAAACAACTTGGCGTTAACATTATTGGCCCGCATAAGGACGATGCGTTTTGGCTAGATATGCTCCCACAGCAGGCGCAGATGTTTCAATTTGGCACCGCCGAAGTGCTAACGCCAAATCAATGGCTAGATGAAGGTGATCAAGTCAGCTTTGGCAATGTGGTTCTGGATGTGTTTCACTGCCCAGGCCATACACCTGGCCATGTTGTTCTAGTAGATAAAACGGCCAGAAGAGCCTTCGTCGGTGACGTATTATTCAAAGGCTCCATTGGGCGAACTGACTTTCCTAAAGGAGACTTTCAAACCCTAGTCGACAGCATTCGCCAAAAGCTATGGCCGCTAGGTGATGATATTATCTTTGTTCCCGGTCATGGACCCGAGTCCACATTTGGCCACGAGCGCCAAACCAACCCTTTCGTTGCCTCTCGCCACGGATAGCTCTACAAATCATTGCAAGCCTCTTTTTTTGTCATTGCGAGGCGCAAAGCGCCATGGCAATTTGTTAGTTCATGATGCTGTGGCGTGAGATTGCTTCGCTACGCTCGCAATGACAGTGAATTTCGAAATTGCGAGCGTGATATTTATTAGAAGTTAAATAAGTCCGAGAACTGCCAGCTGCCGGTTTTTTCGACAGGGATATTGCCGATAAGTGGCGCCCCTGTGTCAAGATTGCCCGTAAGGGAGTAGTCGAGCGGTTGCCCAAGGTTTTGGCGCATGGCTTGACTGATTTCTTGGATTTCATTCCAGCCGAGTCGTACATCTGTTTTGATCGTGGCGCTTCCATTGGCGGGCAGGTTAGGCAGGTCGGCGCTGCTGGCGCTTAGAATGGATTTGCCGTTAACGGCGAGTGCGAGATCCAGTGTTTCGGGGTCGATGCCGATAAAATTAGGGTTGAACACATCCAGTTCAACGGTGAGCTCGCCGGTGGTGAGCGTGTTGATATTGGGGTAGATGCGCACGGACTGAATTTCGGGCTGGCTAAACTGGGAAATAATGCTTTGACAGCCGCTGAGCATGAGGCTGAATAGGACAATAAGGCCAAGTGATAAACGGGTGTGGGTCATAGGTCGGTTGTGCACGTTGTTGGATGGGTTTTTACTGTAGCATTATTTGCTTTTGTCTGTCATGCGCTCTGATACACCGAGCAACGAGAGTTAAACAATCGGGTGGGTTGTTTCAGCGCTCGCCGCGCTTGATTTGGCGAAACAAGAAGCGCGCGGGATGCAGTGCTCGTGCGATATCTTTTTCAACGGGCAGGGGTAATCCGAGTAGGCTTGCGGCAAGGATATGGGCATTTAATAGGCAGGTGGTTATGCCTCTGGAGCCCAGCGCGAGGTGGCAGTGTAGGCCTTTTTGTGGCTGGTTGTCAGGGTATTGCCGTTTCAGCTGGCCTTTACCAATGGGACCATATTGCTCTTGGAAATAATCGATGCTTGGCAAAGCGCCAACCAGCGGCAAATAGTCTCGGGTATTGCAGCGGAAACCGACCTGTGCCTTTAGGCTGGGTAGCAGACTTGCGTATAATTTTTCAGCAGTTTGTTTGGTCGCGTCAGTTAATCCATCAACAAAGCCAAGGCGCTGTAAAAATGGGTGGTCTTGGGGTAGAAGCTCACAGAGTTTTTGCAGGTTGTCGATGTGGTCGCTGCTTCTTGGCTTGTCGTCATGATCATCAATATTAAAGCTGGCTCCAAATACGATATCGCCCTGAATTGCAGGGGTGGCATAGCCTTTGCCACATAGGCTTTGTTTAAGCGCTTCACCTAGCTGGTTTTCAGGAATAATGCTGAGCTGGCCACGTATCGACTGAAAATCATAGCTTTCCGCATCGCTCATATTACTCAGAAGATCATTGGCGCTTGCGGCATTGGCAAGGATGACATCATCAAACTCAACACTTTGGCCACAGGCGGTATTAAGCTGCCAGCGCGCATTTTGCATGGATAAGCCGCTGACCTCAGTATTCAAGTGTAATGTGAGTGATGATGTTTGCTGCTGGCAAAGCGCTTGGCTTTGATCAATCAACGCCTGACATAGCTGTGGTGGTGAAAGATGGCCTGCCTGCGGTAGCCATAAAGCGCCCTTGGCTTGGTGCCCAAATGTTGAGCGCAAAGCCTTCGTATCCAGCCAATGAGCTAAATGCGAGGGATAGAGCTGGCTGTCGATAGCGAGTTGGTAAGCGCTTGCTTGCTTGTCGGTTTCGACTATATAAAGCACGCCAGAGGCGGACCAATCTGGTAGGATCTTTGGTAAGTGCGCCAAAGCGAATTGATACGCTTGCCAGTAATACCATGTTTGCGGTGTGCTTTGATGGCTTAGGTTAGTATGCAATGCGCCAGCTTTGTTTTTCGAGGTAGCTGCAGCGAGTTGGTTTTGGCGATCAAAAAGGTGAATATCAAGAGCTTGGCTGCTTGATCGAGTGAGCGCATAGGCGCTGCTGCAGCCGGCAAGTCCCGCGCCGATAATGGCGATGCGGCGCGCTTTTGTGACAGGCTGTTTATTTTCGAGAAAAGAATCGCTTATGCAAGCGTGAGGGCTGTCATTAAACCAAGGCTGATCTTGAGTGTTTTTGAGCAAGGGCTTTTGCTGTGTGTAAGTGCCCACTAACCGTTCGCGCTTTTGGCCAAAACCCTTGGTTTTTTGCATGGTGAAGCCTTGAGCCGCTAGGCCTCGGCGAACAAACCCAGCGGCGGTGAACGTGGCCACAGTGCTACCCGGCTGGCTTAATGCGGCCATGGCGGCAAAAACAGCATCCTGCCACATGGCTTGGTTTTTTGCAGGGGCAAAGCCATCAAGAAACCAAGCATGAATTGCCGGAGCGCTAAATTGAGCAAGGCCTAAGGTAATGTCGCCATAAAACAGTTTAAGCTCGATTTGCGGGTGAAA
>JBPEWS010000072.1:0-2253 GCA_052032465.1 Pseudomonadales bacterium | reverse complement strand
GGCGTTGCCCCTGGCGCGATTATTTGGGCCGAGCATGAAAAAGGGAAACAAGCCGAACAAGTACTAAAAGCCATCCCGCTTGAGCGCACAGGCGAGCCTGAGGATATTGCCGAGGCCGTATATTTTCTTACTCAGGCTGGGTATATTACTGGCCAAATTCTTAATGTTGATGGAGGCAAAAGCATCTGATGTACGTGCTCGTTTTATATTATTCACGCCAAGGAAAAACCGCCGAACTGGCCAAACTCATTGCCCGAGGTGTTGAAATGGAAGACTTGGAAGCCAAAATCCGCACAGTGCCATCGGTTTCACCTAATACCGAGGCAACGCAGGCCAGCGTTCCTGACTCAGGTGCGAGCTACTGTGAAAAATCAGACCTCGCCGATTGTGCAGCTCTTGCCATGGGCTCCCCAACACGTTTTGGCAATATGGCCGCGCCGCTGAAATATTTTCTTGAAACCACCAGCGACCTTTGGCTTTCTGGTGCGCTTCGTGGCAAACCTGCCAGTGTTTTCACCTCTACAGGTAGCCTGCACGGCGGCCAAGAATCCACCTTGCTTACCATGATGATTCCGCTTTTTCATCACGGCATGGTGCTTTCAGGCTTGCCCTATTCAGAAAGCGCGTTGATGAACACCACCAGCGGAGGCACGCCCTACGGTGCCAGCCATTTTGCTGGTGCAGATAATCAGCGCGTGATCAGCGAGGAGGAAGCAAGCCTAGCTATAGCTCAGGGAAAACGATTGGCGCAATTGGCTAAAAAGCTCAGTTAGCCGCCAGCAAAAAACCTTGAACCAACCGAAAACAGCGAAGGGCTTAACGAGTCGGCAAATGAATGGCTTGGTTAAATTCTTCGCGCTCTTTAATGCTCATATTGAGATAACGGTCAACCTCTTCACGCGTGAAGTGCGGCGCAAACATTTCAATAAAACGATACATATAATGACGCAAAAAAATCCCTTTTCGGAAACACAACTGCGTCACGCTGGTTTCAAACAAATGGCTAGCGTCGATAATTGATAAGTCATCATCACGCTTGTCCAAGGCCATGCGCGCCAAAATGCCCGCACCCATACCCAGTCGCACATAGGTTTTGATCACATCCGCATCAGCGGCGGTACAAACCACGCGAGGCTTCAGCCCTGCCTCTGAAAACGCCTTATCAAGCTTGGATCGCCCAGTAAAACCAAAAACATAGGTCACAATCGGGTATTCTGCGACGTCTTTCAACGTAATATAGCTAATGTCTTGCAACGGGTGGCCTTTGGGTACCAAGATCGCACGGTTCCATTCATAGCTTGGCAGCTTCATTAAGCTGGTATGATCATGAACCGCCTCAGTCGCGATAGCAAAATCGACCTCACCTTCCGAGGCCATACGAGCCACTTGTTGCGGCGTGCCTTGGTGCATATCAATGCTAACCTCGGGGAATTCTTCAACAAACTGCTTAATAATTTCAGGCAGCACATAGCGGGCTTGCGTGTGCGTTACACCGATTGACAGCTTGCCTGAAGACTTGGTCGAAAACTCATCAGAGACTCGGTAAATTTCATTTGAGCGCAGCAAAACGTCTTGCGCCATCTCAATAATGACGCGGCCTACAGGCGTAACATCAACAAAATGTTTACCACTTCGGCTAAAAATCTGAACGCCAAGCTCATCTTCAAGCATACGAACTTGTTTGCTTACGCCCGGCTGAGAGGTATAAAGGCTTTGAGCCGCCTGCGAAACATTGAGATCGTTTTTCAAAATCTCAACGATGTAGCGAAGTTGTTGAAGTTTCATCCATTTACCGCCTATATGTGTCGCATTAGTGTATTTTCTTTAAAGTCAAAATGCAGTCAAATTATCAAAAACCACCAAAAATCAGTGATTTGTCTCATTACTCACGCCATGAATCACATGGCCTGCCGTCACAAACTGAGAGGCTTTTTCAAGATGCTGCTGCTGATCATCAAAGAAAATATCGGCCTCAAATGACCTTAAAAAGCTCGCTTTCTCAAGCCCGCCCAAGAAAATCGACTCATCAATACGAATCCCCCAGTCACGCAGCGTGCGAATAACTCGCTCATGCGCTGGGGCTGATCGAGCGGTTACCAAGGCCGTTCGTATCGGGCACTCGATCTGTTTTTGGCTAAACTGCGTTTGTAAGTAATGCAAAGCCTGAAGAAAGCCCTGAAATGGCCCTGGATTCAACGGTGTTTTAGCCGCATGCAGCTCGTTTTCTGTAAAGGCTTCTAGCCCCCGCTCTTT
>JBPEWS010000071.1:0-1649 GCA_052032465.1 Pseudomonadales bacterium | reverse complement strand
AAACTACCACCAATAAAAGCGATATCGGCTTCACGATAGCGCTGTTTTAGTTGTCCCATCTCATCCAAAAGCACAATGCTTGCTTCGCAGGACGGTGCAATAGCGCCATTGGACTGGCTGGTTTTTTGGTGGCTTAATCCGCTGGCTTTGATTAGCTGAAAGACCTCGTCAAAACGATCAGGATGGCGCGGTGCTAATAGTAGCTGAGTCTGAGGATGTTGCTGAAGCAGTGCCTGATGAACGCGTATGGCGATGGCTTCTTCTTCGGCATGGGTGCTCGCAGCGATCCACGTGCTAGGTGAGTCATTATGCTGGCGCTCCTGAACAGGAATGCTGTCGAACTTTATATTGCCCGTGGTTTCAAGCGTTTGTGTATAACCTAGCTCGCTAAAACGGCGCTCACTGAACGTATCAGCGCAGCAAAGCAGTGAAAGCTGATTGAGCCAAAATGACATGATAGAGCCGAGCTTAGCGTAACCGGCCTGTGATTTTTCGGATAAGCGCGCATTGGCCAATATGACCGGGCCGTTAGCGCTGGCGCAACGGATGAGGTTCGGCCACAGCTCTGTTTCTATGATAATTAATGCCTGTGGCTGAATCTTGTCGATTAAACGCTTGATAAAACCGCTCAGATCAAACGGCAAATAGCAGTGAAAGTCAGCCATTTTAGACTGGCGGATAGCGGCTGAGCCTGTTGGCGTTGTGGTGGTGACAACAATGGGTAGGCCGGGGTGCTGAATTTTAAGGTGAGGTATGAGTGTTTTGGCTACCTCAACTTCTCCAACCGATACGGCATGGATCCACAAGCTGCGCTCTAATTGAGGTAGCGGGTTGATGCCGATGCGCTCTAGCCAGCGCTGTCGATAGGCGGGTAGTTTGAGGCTTTTAATAAAGAGCCGAATAAATAAAGCCGGCAGTGCGATCAATAGCAGTAGAGAATAGACGAGACGCAAGGCCTCAAAACCGATTTTGGTAAGCATGAGCGTTACAGTGATTGTTTGCCAGTAAGAATATCAAAAAATAAGCGGAAGTCGCCCATTAGGCTGTAGAGTGGGTGCTGAAATGTGGCCGGTTTGTTTTTTTCAAAAAAGAAATGGCCGACCCAAGCAAAGCCGTAGCCAATAATAGGAAGGGCGATTAAGGCTAACCATTGCTGGCTCAAAAGAGCGTATGCGATGATGCTAATCACGATGGCAGTACCGACAAAGTGCAGTCGGCGGCTTATTGGGTTTTGGTGTTCACTGAGATAAAACGGATAAAATTCACTGAAGGAATTGAAACGCTTTTTCATAGTGAACACCTCAAAGGCTAAACTGAGTTTAGTCCAGTATAGCAGGCATCTCTTTGTTTAATGCCATTTTTTCTTTTACGCAGTCGCCAGTCAGCGCGTAGCCAAGCTTTTCGCCATTTTCAGCGACAAAAATTGCTTTGCTGTTCAGACCATCAACCTCAACTTCCCATTCGCCAGCGCGAGTGTGCAAGACAGGGTTAACAACGAGCGGGCATGCCGGTGTTTTTACAGTGACAGGCATCACGCCATAGCTTACTGCTGTTGGTGTGCCGGTCAGTGTTTTGGCTAGAGCGCGTGCACTTGCCATGATTGGCATGACGTATGGCAGAATCATTTGCTCAAGCTCAACGCAGTCACC
>JBPEWS010000070.1:0-5174 GCA_052032465.1 Pseudomonadales bacterium | reverse complement strand
TTTCGCGTTGTACTGAGGCAAAATCAAGCTCAGCGTCACTTTGGCCGCTGTCCATACTCGACGCGGCGCCACCGCCAAGACCAATCAACATGGCCGGTCCACCTAAAACAATCAGCGGCATACCTGGCTGAATGGGTAGCTTTTCAACATGTTCAGCTTTTACCGAGCCATAACCGCCAGCGATCATGATAGGTTTATGATAGCCTCGTACCACGCCATCAACCGCTTGCTCATAGCTTCTGAAATAGCCGCACAAGTTCGGTCGGCCAAATTCGTTATTGAACGCCGCGCCGCCCAATGGCCCTTCAATCATAATATCAAGAGCCGATGCAATGCGCTCAGGCTTGCCGTAATCCAGCTCCCAAGGCTGCTGCCAGCTTGGTAATTTTAAGTTTGAGACTGAAAAACCCGTCAAACCCGCTTTCGGCTTGCCGCCTCGGCCTGTTGCGCCTTCGTCGCGGATCTCACCACCGTTACCCGTAGCCGCCCCCGGATAAGGCGCAATCGCTGTCGGATGATTATGCGTTTCCACCTTACATAAAATATGCACATCTTCTTCATGCATTTGGTATTGGTGGCTGGCGTAGTCAGGATAAAAACGCTCAGCAACATTGCCCGTAAATACAGCGGCATTGTCTTTATAAGCCGACAATACGCCATTTGGGTGGGTCTCAAAGGTGTTTTTGATCATCTTGAACAAGGATTTAGGCTGCGCCTCGCCATCCACTGTCCAACTGGCGTTAAAAATCTTATGTCGGCAGTGCTCTGAGTTTGCCTGCGCAAACATCATAAGCTCGGCATCGGTTGGGTTACGACCAAGCTGCGTGAATTGGTCAACCAGATAGTCAATCTCATCTTCAGCTAAAGCAAGACCCCATGCATTATTGGCTTGCTCCAGTGCTGGGCGGCCTTGAGCCATGATATCTACTGTTTTCAGTGCCTCGGGCGCTTGGCTGATGAATAGATGATCGGCCTCAGCCAGTGTGCGAACCACAACTTGTGTCATACGGTCGTGGATAAGGTCACGAATAGCGTCGCGCTGCTCATCCGAAATCGCCGCTGAATACCACACATAAACAGCTTCACCGCGCTCAACACGTGAAACCTGTGTAAGCCCTGTGTTATGGAAAATATCCGTCGCTTTACTCGACCACGGAGAAATCGTGCCAAAACGTGGTAAAACCAAAAACAGCTCAGCACGAACCGTTTCTTCAGGTGCCTCAAAGGCTTCGCCGTAATTTAAAAGCGCATTTGCCTGTTCCACTTGTTGTTGCGTCAGTGGTGCAGGTGCATCCACAAAATGCACAAATTGGCTGGCAATAGCGGTTACTTGCGGCGCGATTGCTTGGATCTTCTGAGACAGTTTTTGATGTGAAAACGGGGTCAGTGCGCTGGCACCAGTGAGTACTTGCATGGCGTTTCTATCGATATTTCATGAAAAATCAGCGGCAATTTTACTGAAAAAGACCGCGCTTTGATAGCTTTAGCGAGTTATCGCTTGGCTTTTCGTCGGGCTTGGAAAAATTCCTGAACAATGGCTCGGCAGGCTTCGCTTAAAACACCGCCTGTAACGGCAATTTTATGATTAAAATAGTCGGCTTGATGAAGCTGGCCTTGGCTGGTTAATACGCCTGCTTTTGGCTCAGTTGCACCATAGACAATACGGCTAATTCGCGCATGGACCAGCGCACCTAAGCACATGGTGCATGGCTCAATCGTGACATAAAGCGTGGCATCCGGCAGCCGATAATTTTGCGCTTGCTTGGCTGCGTGGCGAAGGGCCATCACCTCAGCATGGGCGGTCGGGTCGTTAGCGCTAATGGGCTGATTATGCCCCTCACCCAGCACAATGCCATCACGCACAATCACGGCGCCAACAGGCACTTCGCCTAATTGTTCAGCCTGTTGCGCTTGAACAAGCGCTAAGCGCATAAACGATTCATCGCGCTCTAATTGAGCCACTTGATCTAATTGCTCGTTGGACGTTGATGATGAACTTTGCTTGCTCATGGCTTTATAGGTTTAAGGCAAAACCCAAACCGTAGCGTGTAACGTGGCGGTTGTAGTCAATCAATGACTCACCATAACCCGAGAACACATGGGCCATGATATTGAATCGTTTGAATAAGCGCTGAGAAACTTGCAGCTGAAAAGCCCCCTTGCCTTCACGAAGGTTTGCCCTTGCTAGCGTATTGATCGAGACACCCGTTTCAGGGAAGGTATGCTGATAATTCAAGGCACCAAAACCGTAGTAGTCTAAAATATCGGGGTTGTCATCACCCTTTGGGTCATCTGGGCTTTTCTTGTTCCCCTCGGGAACGCGGTTCCACAATTGCAGTGCAATATAGTGGCGGTCATTTTCCCAATAAGGTCGAATATAATAGCGGTTCCAGCTGCGAGACTCAGGGATAGGCTGGCCGTTCGATTCATGCATAAAACCAATATCTAGCCCGAACGGCAATGCAAACTGAGTAAAACCTAAGTTATTGTCACCCTGAACAAAGCGATAAAAGAACTCAGGACGATAGTTAGTTTCGCGAAATGGACGAGAAGCATCTCTGTCCCACATTTGCCAAAAAGATAACTGCGTATACGCTAAATGCAGCTGCGTTGAAGGAAAGCGGTACTTGCCACTGACCTGAAACATCGATTCATTAAATGCGTAACCGCTAGTCCAGGTGGTAATGAGAAAATTTGGCTCATACAGCGTTAAAACATGGGCATCATTGTCTGTGACAGCAGGATCTGCTGCAACGGCTGGCTCCTCAATGGTTTCTGCTAAGGCCACCAAAGGCAAAAACAAAACGAAGCCGAGCAACCAGCGCAAAGACATCATTGGATCATTCCCACTCAATGGTCGCTGGCGGCTTACTTGATACATCGTAAGCCACACGGGAAATGTGCTCGATCTCGTTGATAATACGATTCGAGACTTTCTCCAGCAGTTCGTATGGCAGGTGTGCCCAACGAGCGGTCATAAAGTCGATAGTTTCTACCGCGCGCAGCGATACCACCCACTCGTAACGACGCTGGTCACCCACAACACCGACTGATTTAACCGGCAGGAAGACCACGAATGCCTGCGAGGTTTTGTGGTACCAGTCAAAGTTGTGCAGTTCTTCAATGAAGATGGCATCCGCTTCACGCAGTACGTCAGCGTATTCTTTCTTCACTTCGCCAAGGATACGCACGCCCAGACCCGGGCCCGGGAATGGGTGACGGTAAACCATGTCGTAAGGCAGGCCCAGTTCCAGACCGATCTTACGTACTTCGTCTTTGAACAGTTCACGCAGTGGTTCCACCAGATCCATCTTCATGTCTTCTGGCAGGCCGCCCACGTTGTGGTGCGACTTGATCACGTGCGCCTTACCGGTTTTCGCGGCGGCAGACTCGATCACGTCTGGGTAGATAGTGCCCTGAGCCAAGAAGTTTACGTCTTTCAACTTGCCGGCTTCTTCGTCGAACACTTCGATAAAGGTGTTACCGATGATCTTACGCTTCTGCTCTGGGTCAGACACACCCGCCAGCTTACCGAGGAACAGGTCTTCAGCGTCAGCACGGATCACTTTAACGCCCATGTTCTTGGCGAACATGTCCATTACCGCGTCGCCTTCGTTCTTACGCAGCAGGCCGTTGTCTACGAATACGCAGGTTAGCTGGTCACCGATGGCTTTGTGCAGCAGTGCTGCCACAACAGACGAGTCCACACCACCAGACAGACCCAGCAGTACCTTCTGGTCACCGACCTGAGCGCGTACTTTTTCGATCTGATCTTCGATGATCTTGGCTGGCGTCCACAGCGCTTCACAGCCACAGATGTCCATCACGAAGTGTTCGAGCAGGCGCTTCCCTTGCAGGGTGTGAGTCACTTCCGGGTGGAACTGTACGCCGAAGAAGTTCTTCTCAGCGTTGTACATACCGGCAATCGGGCAGCTTGGTGTCGACGCCAGCAGCTCAAAGCCTTCTGGCATGGTCGCCACTTTATCGCCGTGACTCATCCACACGTCGAGCAGGCTCTTGCCGTCGTCGCTGACGTGATCTTTGATGTCTTTCAACAGGGCGTTGTCGTTTTCAACCTGAATCTGGGCGTAACCAAATTCACGGACATTGGAGCCCTGCACACTGCCACCCAGCTGCTCGGCCATGGTCTGCATGCCGTAGCAAATACCCAGCACTGGCAAGCCCAGTTCGAATACCACCTGCGGCGCACGCGGCGAACCTTCTTCTGTCACCGACTCAGGGCCACCCGCCAGAATGATACCGGTTGGCTTGTATTCGCGGATTTCCGCTTCGTCCATGTCCCAGGCGCGGATTTCAGAAAACACGCCGATTTCACGCACACGGCGCGCAATCAGTTGGGTGTACTGTGAACCGAAATCCAGAATGAGTAATTTTTGAGAATGAATATCTATCGACATGCCAAAACCTTTAACAAATGAAGGAAGTAAACCTTAAGAAAAAGCGCGAGGTTTAACGCTCGCGCTTCAGATTACTGAATTATGAAACAGGATAATTTGGAGCTTCTTTGGTGATGGTCACATCGTGGACATGACTTTCTTTAACACCCGCTGAAGTAATTTTCACGAACTCCGTTTCTGAGCGCATCGTGTCAATATCAGCGCTACCTGTATAACCCATACTGGCTCGCAAGCCACCGATTAACTGATGAATAATCGCTGACATCGGGCCTTTATATGGTACTCGACCTTCGATACCCTCAGGGACAAGCTTTTCTTTGCCTGCGCTAGCATCTTGGAAGTAACGATCACTTGAGCCTTGCTTCTGAGCCATGGCGCCCAAAGAACCCATGCCGCGGTAAGCTTTGTAATAACGGCCTTGATAAAGCTCAACTTCACCGGGTGCTTCTTCTGTTCCTGCTAGCAAACCACCAATCATCACCGCGCTTGCGCCTGCGGCAATCGCTTTGGCAATATCGCCAGAGAAACGAATACCACCATCGGCAATCAATGGGATTTCATTATTGAGCGCCTCGGCAACATCCGATACCGCTGAAATCTGCGGAACTCCAATACCCGCCACAATTCGAGTTGTACAAATTGAGCCAGGCCTGATACCGACCTTAACGGCATCTGCGCCTGCGGCAAGCAAGTCTTTCGCTGCTTGAGCGGTCGCGATATTACCGCCGATCACTTCAACCGAAGGATAGGTTTTCT
>JBPEWS010000007.1:0-3206 GCA_052032465.1 Pseudomonadales bacterium | reverse complement strand
GCTTGCTCAAAGGTTCGCTCACCTAAACGCGGGATTTGCTTTAACTGTTCGCGTGATTCAAAACGGCCATGCTTATTGCGGTACATGACAATATTGCCTGCCACCGCCGTGTTCAAGCCGGCAACACGAGCCAATAAAGGAATCGATGCGGTATTCACATCAACGCCCACGGCATTCACACAGTCTTCAACCGCCACTTCTAGTGATTGAGCTAATTTGCCTTGGTTAACATCATGCTGATACTGCCCAACACCAATCGACTTTGGCTCAATTTTAACCAACTCGGCCAATGGGTCTTGCAAGCGGCGCGCAATCGATACGGCGCCACGGTAGCTCACATCTAGATCAGGAAATTCTTGCGCAGCAAATTCAGATGCCGAATACACGGATGCTCCGGCTTCATTAACCATCACGCGCTTGGGCTTGACGGATGTCATAGCAGCAATCGCTTCGCTAACCAGCTTACTGGTTTCACGACTCGCTGTTCCGTTACCGACCGCAATTAGGTCAACCTTATATTGCTCGCTTAGCTGAACCAAACTGACCTTTGATGGCTCCCACTGCTTCTTAGGCTCATGCGGGAATAAAGTTTCGGTGTGCAGCAACTGCCCTGTTTCATCAATGATCGCAAGCTTCACACCCGTTCGAATGCCCGGATCAAGCCCCAAAATGCGCTTTTTACCTGCTGGCGAAGCCATAAGCACATTACGCAGATTTTGCTGAAACACTTGAATAGAAGCCTCATCCGCCTCAGCTTTAAGCTGCTGCAATAATTCAGATTCAATACTCAGTGACAGTTTCACCTTCCAAGTCCATTCAATCACTTGTGTCAACCAAGCATCAGCCGCAAGCCCCGAAGGCGAATAACCCACATGTCTTGCAATCATAGCAATAGCAGGATGATCGAGGCCCTTAGCATCAGCGGCTTGTGGCAGCTGGATGTCTAAACGTAAAACCTTTTGTTTTCGACCGCGAAAAAGCGCTAAGGCGCGATGTGAAGGAATCGTTTTTATAGGCTCGTCAAACTCGTAGTAGTCTTTGAATTTCTCGCCCTTATCCTGAGCACCTTCGATTTTCTGACTAGCAATTCGCCCTTGGTCTGATAAAAGAGTTCGCAGCGCTTGCAACAGGTCTGCCTGTTCAGCAAAACGCTCCATCAAGATAGCACGTGCTCCATCAAGAGCCGCTTTAGCATCAGCAGGCTTACCATCGTCTTCGGCTTGCGATACGTAGCCTGCCGCAAGGGTTTGTGGATCTTGCCTTGGGTCCGACCATAGCGCATCGGCTAAAGGCTCAAGTCCTTGCTCTTTGGCTATTTCGCCCTTGGTTCGTTTCTTGGGCTTATAAGGCAGATATAAATCTTCAAGACGGGTTTTTGTTTCCGCTTGCTCAATGGCTGCTTTAAGCTCAGCCGTTAATTTGCCCTGCTTTTCAATGCTGTCGAGAATGCTGACTCTGCGCTGAGTCAATTCACGTAAATACTGCAGCCTTTGCTCAAGGTCACGAAGGTGTGTATCGCTTAAGCCACCGGTTACCTCTTTTCGATAGCGGGCGATAAACGGAACAGTCGCGCCCTCATCCAGCAGTTGAATGGCGGAAGATACTTGCTGAGTGTTAACCTTCAGCTCATTCGCAATTTGCTGAGTGATAGCCTGCATTGCGACAGACGATAATTCTGATAAGTTTTCTGACATAACGTTAATGCTTATTAATGAGCCAACGGCCAAATTTATTGGCGTATGGCTTGATTTCATCGAGGCTTAACAACATCGCTGGCACCACCATCAAAACGAGGAAAGTACCGACGGCCAAACCAAATGTGATAGACAAAACAGCCGGCTTAAGGAAAAGTGCCTGTGGCGAGCCATCGAGAAGCAGCGCCATCATACCAACAATCGTGGTTAGCGATGTCAGTACAACCGGTCGCAAACGACGTTTACACGCCTTAATCAACGCCTCATAGGGCTCTATTCCTGTCTTGAGCAACTCCATGTAATAGGAGCAGAGAATAATCCCGTTGTTCACGATAATCCCGGACAGACCAAAGATGCCAATAGCTGACAAGAAACAGAATTTAATGTTGAGCAAGCCGCCAAAGATATAGTGACCATAAATTGCGCTCGAAACACCGAACAAGATCGTGGTCATGATAATCAATGGCCAAGTATACGAGCTAAATACCCAAGCCAGAACGACATACATCAGAATCAGTGCAATAATCGCGCCTTTCTTCATATCCACCTGTAACTTAGCATCATCGGCCATACGACCAGAAATACGATAGCCAACAGAATAATCTTGAATCAATTTAGGCAGAATGGCCTCTTGCAAAGAAGCAAAGACTTCATTCGCGTTGGTAATATCGGAGTTAACATCCGCAGATACTTTGATTACCTGCTCACCGTCATTGCGCAGCAATCGCTCAAAGCTCTTACGGATTGTCACATCACTGACATCACTCAAAGACACAAAGTCACCCGTTGGTAGCTTAATTGGCAAATCAAATACCGAAGCCACTTGGCGTCGATCTTCATCAGAGAGATAAACGCGAATATCAATCTCTTCAGAGCCTTGGTGAATACTCTGAACAAGTGCTCCATCAAGGTTGGCGCGCATTTGTTGAGACAAGTTCGCCAAGTTCAAGCCCATGCTTTGACCAAAGGCATTAAGCTTCAGAACATATTCCTCATTCCCCCAAGGCATATTGTCTTTAACATTATAAACGCCCGCATAACCCGATAACTCTCGTTTCAAGTAACCCGCCGCTTCTTTAGCGACCAGTGGGTCTTCATGAGTCAGCAATAGCTCAAAGTCAGAGCCCGGAGGGCCATTCACGTTTTGGCTGATCGTTAGCTCATCAATACCGGCAGGAACAATCACTTTGTCGCGCCACGTATTAATAAACTCAAGGTTACTATTGATACGATCACCGCCAATTTTCACTTCAACCTGCAAGGTTCCGTTACTAATTCCACTATTACGCTCGGCCGCCACTAAGTTCGGGAAGCCTGAAGCCACACGATGCTCTTTCGCGATATGATTAACGATTTCCTGACCCAACTCTTGCTCTGTTTCATCCAGCTTTTCGATCAAGTGATCCATAAACTCAATCACTTTTTGCTCAGGCGTTCCAGGAACAAACTTCACAATGGCACGTAAGTCCATCGTGTCTGATGGCGGGAAGAAAACCCACTTCAAATGACCTG
>JBPEWS010000069.1:0-1721 GCA_052032465.1 Pseudomonadales bacterium | reverse complement strand
CCATTAGGTAATGCAGAGCAAGTGGACTCAATGGAAGAGCTATTGGGCCTTTGTGATGTCATCTCTTTGCACGTTCCTGAAACACCGGAAACCAAAAACATGATGGGCGCCAAGCAGTTTGCTCAAATGAAAGATGGTTCGATTTTTATCAACGCGGCGCGCGGCACCGTAGTTGAAATCGATGCAATGGTTGAAGCATTAGAATCTGGTAAATTGCTCGGCGGCGCTGTCGATGTTTTCCCAGTTGAGCCAAAAAATAATGACGATGAGTTTGTGTCTCCATTGCGTCAATTTGACAATGTAATTTTGACCCCGCATATCGGTGGTAGCACAGTTGAAGCGCAGCAAAACATCGGTCTTGAAGTATCTGAAAAAATCATTCGATACAGCGACAATGGTTCGACCATTACCTCAGTCAATATGCCTGAAGTATCACTGCCTGCTCATAGCGGAAAACACCGTTTAATTCACATTCACCAAAACGTTCCGGGCATTTTAGGCCAAATTAACTCTATTTTGTCTGAAAATAACACCAATATTGCAGCACAATACTTGCGTACCAAAGGCGATATTGGCTATGTTGTTATTGATATCGACCAAGACAGCAACAGTGAGCAAACTTTGCGCATGTTGGCCGATATTGAAGGCACCATAAAAACTCGTGTGCTGTTTTAGCCACAACTACTAACTCTAAGGAACGTCGTATGAAAGTAGCCTATTTAGAAGATGATTTGGATCAAGCACAACTCATTTCCGCTCAACTTGAAGAGCTAGGTCTTGAGTGCTCACATTTTGCCTCTTCTGAAGCACTACTCAACAACCTTCACTCAGGTGATTTTGACGGATTTATTCTTGATATTGTCCTGCCTGATATTCGCGGCACGGATGTACTAACAAGAATCCGCGATATGGAAAACACGGCTCCCGTTATCTTCGTAACCAATGAAGACAGCGAGACGCAAATCGTTACAGCACTAGAAGCCGGCGCGGATGACTATATGGTTAAGCCCGTTAAGGCGCGTGAGCTCGCGGCACGCCTTAATGCTGTAGCACGCCGCTATCGCCGTGAAGAGACATCATCGATTATTGATCTCCCGCCGTATCGCATTAACTCGACATACCGCAGCATTGAGATCAGCGGTGAACAGATCCCAATGACGCATAAAGAGTACGACTTGGCGCTATACTTTTTCACCAATATTGGCCGCATTATTCCACGCGGAGAACTATTAGAAAAAGTTTGGGGAACAAGCCCTGATATTACGACGCGCCGCGTAGATACTCACATTTCGCGTCTTCGCCAAAAGCTCAACATGGGCGATGAGGGCAGCGGTTGGAATCTTCACTCAATCTATCAGCATGGCTATCGTCTAGAAAAGCTAGCCGCTATTTAATCATCATTAAACCGTTCAAGTGTTTCTGGATGCTTGAACGACTTTACTGAATAACCAAATAAATCTTATCCATCGTTTTTGGGCTTTTCTAAGCCAATATCCTTATTGTCAAATAACACTCAAAAAGCTAAAACCTTACTCTTCTTAATTTTTCAACCTGGTGATCCGCTGACTCACTCGACCCGTAAACCAAGTTTACCTTGGGATCTTAACTTTTCACTTCAGCGCCTTTATTGATTCCTTCAAAAGCCCGAACTCTAAACGTAGACTCCGGATAGCTCGCTTTACACTGCTTAGCAATATGCGCAGCAATATTTTCCACCGTGG
>JBPEWS010000068.1:0-11993 GCA_052032465.1 Pseudomonadales bacterium | reverse complement strand
TTTCAGCAAACTCAATGCTTGGGTTTGCGCTTAGGCGATTAACGATGCGCTGAAGCACTTTGCCGTTTGTCGCTTTGCTCAGCTTGATAACCGCTGCATTGTTGTACATGAGGCGCTCAACTTTGCCTGATAGTCCAAGCTTAGCAAGTGCGTCACCCGCAAGACCGTCTAATGACAATACGCGGTTAGGTGTTTCTGGAATGCCTTTGAATTTAACGATAATTTGAGAATTGCTGGCTTGCGCATCCGATGCGCTCGGTAATACTACAGCTGATGCTGCAGTGGCGGCCATCAACGAAGCCACGCCTAGAGCGATTTTTGAGTACCAAGTTTTCATTATATCGATATTTCCTTATGAACTAAATTTAGATTCAAAAGTTACTTGGTTTTTTGCCTGATGTATTCATGTTTCAAGAAAAGTTACACTTTTTTGCTGCGCCAAAGTAACACACCGATTAGCAAGGTGCTGGTGAGCGCGATGGTGGCGGGGAATAAAATATTGGTCAGTGAGTAATGCTCAAGGGCGATAATTGAGAAAAGACTTTTGATGACATAAAGGCCAAAAAACAGCGCATTTTCTTGTTCGGGGTTGTGATAAGTTTTGCGTAATGTCGGCAAAAACGCCAGCACGTCAATCAAGGTTAGCAAGACCACGGCCGCTAGCGCATCTTGTGTTAGATACCAAACGGGAAGAGCCGCCAAGGCGCTGAAAAAAAACAGGCTATCGCTGCGGGTTATGGTGATCGAGTTGCTGCGTCGATAGGCAAGAAAGGCAATGTAGTAAGTGATGGCGGCCGATAAGCCCGTTGGCCATGCGCCAACACCTGCACCGTCACTGAGCTGGGCAAAAAAAACAATGCTGGTTGTCAGTGCCCAGATTATCCATGAAAACACATGCGGAATGACTTTGCCTGCATAGATCTCCCGCAAGTAAGGCACGAAGGCGATAAAGGTCAGGGCAATAGAAGCCAGTGAAAAATAAAGTCGAAAGTCGGTGCTCACAGGTTGGTTCTGGTTTTTTAGGTTGAGAGTCTAGGGGCGTTTGAATTCTAGTTGAGCGCGTTCAACTAGCGGGTATAAATGGCAGTCTATATGGTGGTCATTGACCATGCCCATAGCCTGCATAAAGGCGTAGGCGGTGGTTGGGCCAACAAATTTCCAGCCTTGTTTTTTCAGGACTTTGGCGAGCTCGTCGGATTCTTTGCAGGTGGAGCGAATATTGCGCGGATAGTCTTCGTAAAGCGAAGGATCCTTGCAGTCCTCGGATAGCCGAGTGGGTTCATACTGCCAGACAAAGTGCGCAAAGCTTCCATGTTGCTCGACCAGTTCCAGTAGGCGGCTTGCGTTATTGATGACCGCGTTGATTTTACCTCGGTGTCGCACAATACCGGTGTCTTGGAGTAGTCGCTCGACATCTTGCTCGGTAAATTGGCTGACAATTTCGGGCTGGAAGTTGGCAAAAGCTTGGCGGAAATTATCTCGTTTTTCTAGGATCGTACGCCAGCTCAAACCGGACTGAAAGGCTTCGAGCGAGAGTTTTTCAAACAATAGTCGATCATCAGCAATTGGAAAGCCCCAATCTTGATCGTGATAGTTTTGATATTGTTGGGTGGCGCTGCACCAGTTGCAGCGGTGTTTTTGGTCGTTCTCGTTAATGAAAGTGCCCATAGAAAACTCCGTTCGCTATGGGCTAAGTGTAAGCTTATTTGCCGAGTTTGGCTTTGACTTTCTGCTCAAAGTCTTTGGTGATTTTTTGCAGCTGAGGTTGTAGGCGTGTGAATTCGCGTTGAACCACGTTTAGTACGCTTTTGTTCGCAACAGGTTGGTTTGCGATAAATTTTTGCCCTGCTGGCGAGTCATAAAACATGACGATGGTTTGCAGCTCTTCCTCTGTGTACATTTTCATATACACCTCGGCATACTGCTCTTTTAGTCGGTCAGATTGCAGTGATTTTTCAAGAATCGACAGATAGTTGTTCAAGTAGACATTGGCCTCTTGACCTACGCTGTCGGGTAAACGCTTGCTATTGATTTGCTGTGCTTGAATATCGCGTGCATTTTTTGCGACAGCCAATTGTTGCTCAACAATTTGAAGTTGATCAATCAGGCGCATGGCATACGCTTTTTGTTCTGCTTCGCCAGCATGTGAAAGCGTTGCAGCAACGAAAACAGAGGCAGAAAGTAGAAATTTGGCACAGTTCTTTAGCATCATTAACAGGTCTCTTTTTGTTATTCAGTATGGTTTAGAGGCTTGAGGGGTTAATCAGTTTCATCTCAATTTGTGAACTTATTGTAACTTCACCTCGCAGCGAGGCCTATCATAGCCTACCCAGCGGTTTTTTGTCAGGACGCCAAGGCGGTTTTTATACCAGCCGGGGCTAAGATGTTGATCAGTTGTGCGCTTTAGGGCTGAAGTTGAGCCGAAGACGCCGCCTGATCAACAGGCTCGCTAGAGGTTTGATGATCAAAGCTGTGAAGCCCCTGACGAATGACATCGAGCCCGTGAGTTAGGCAAGAGCGTTTCCATGTGTCGCTATCAGGATAAAAGCGCTCCAGCAAATTGGCACTGAGTGCTTCTTTTCGCGCAGGGTTAATAGCGCCAAAATGGTGAGCTTGGTTTTCCAGCGCCAAAGCTTTAGCTACGCGCACCGCATGGTATGTACCGAACTCAACGGTGGCAAAGCGATAGCGGTCAACGCCAAGGCGTTCTTGGAACCATTCGCCAAGAAGTCCGGTGGAACGATAGCCGACTTTTGCCTCGCTGAGCATAGACTCAGTGCGCGTTGGGTCAAAATGTTGTTGATACCAATGAACACTACTTGGCGTTTCACATTTGGTGAGCAGTAATTTGTAATCACCGAATGAACCAAGGCCCGTGTGATAATCTAGATGCAATATGTGCTCGTAGTTTTGAAGCTGCGGGTAAACTTCATTCATTAAAATTTGGGTTGAGGCTTCTTGTTGACGGCCTCCATAAAAAACACCTTTCGGGAATTCATATTGACCGGGTGCGACAGACTCTTTGAGCTTGGTCAAGCCAAAGCGAAGTAAGTTATAAAGCGCTTCGAAATAAAACAGCGACCATCGGCCAGCGGGCTTTTCGTGGTTCAAAAAGTGGTATAGCTGCTTATAGCCCTTGGGCGCACCGACAAATTCGCCTTCTTCTAAAAAGTTGCGGTTTAAATCAACATTATGCTCGTTAACTCGGCGACGATGATGAAAGCCATAAGGGTTGATGCCATGAATAAGCAAAATGTCAGGGCGATTTGAGGAGTGTTTCGCCAAGGTGTCTAGCTGATCGAGCAAAGCTAATTGTACCGCTGAGCCGAGAAAGCCTTCTACACCATGCACACCTGAGGAGATCACTAAACAAGATGGCTTTTTTATCGCGCCTTTATTGGGCAAAAAGGCAAGGTCAATACTGAGCTCGGGAGTGTTCGGGTTGATTGGGTAGTGGCTGAGTTGGGCATTGGCGGTTGCGGCTGCCTCTAAAAATCGGCGTTTTGCCTCAAGGTAAGTCGATGAAAAATAGGAGTGCACGCAGGGATCCTCTTGCAACCGATCGGTTTGTTTATTCTATGCAAACCATGAATGAAAAGGCTAGCCGTTTAGAGCAAAGTTGACTAATTTATAACGCAAAAACACAAGAATAAAAAACCTAAACAGAGGCGGAGGTAAGTGATGAAGGCATTTGCAGACTATGATCAGTACGATGCGACTGGACTGGCCGAATTAATTAAGTCGAATCAAGTGTCAGCTGAAGAGCTGTTGCTGGCGGCAATAGAGCGAGCCGATCAGCACGAAGGGTTGAATGCGATTATTCATCGTTTTGATGAGAAAGCTTTGGCTAAAGCAAAATCGGTTTCAAAAGATGTCCTTTTTGCGGGTGTGCCGACCTTGATCAAGGATTTGGGTAATCTTTTTGCTGGCGAGCCGATCACAATGGGTTCGCAGGCAATTGATTGGGTGCCGGATTATGATGATGAGTTCATCCAGCGCTATAAAGCCACGGGCGTCATTCCCTTCGGTAAAACCAATGTCCCTGAGTTTGGCATCAATATTACCACTGAGCCAAAGCGACATGGACCTACGCATAATCCGCATAAAAAAGGCTATAGCTCAGGTGGTTCCTCAGGCGGAAGTGCGGCGGCTGTTGCTGCAGGTATTGTCCCGATCGCAACGGCTAATGATGGCGGTGGCTCTATTCGCTTCCCCGCCTCGTGGTGCGGTGTTTTTGGCCTTAAGCCCTCTCGCGGGCGAGTGCCTCTTGGCCCTGATGAGGCTGAAGGCTGGAGTGGCGCAGTGGCTGGCCATGTAGTGACACGAACCGTGCGTGATAGTGCGGCCATGCTTGATGCGATCAGCGGTATGGGACGTGCAGCGCCTTATGGTATTCAGGCCCCTGAGCAAGGTTTTCTAGCCAGCACGGAAGCGGCTTTTACCCCAATGAAAATTGCTGTCAGCCAGCAATGCTTTATTGAGACAGCATTAGACCCGCAGGTGAAACGAGCACTTGAGCAAACCGTTCAGCAGCTGAAGGCAATGGGGCATGAGGTTGTTTGGAAAGAGCCAAAGCTGGATTCTGAGCGTTATTGGCGCGACTTTTTTATCGTCACTAGCTCAAATATGGCGCAAACCATTCCCGCACTTGAGGCGCATTTTGGCCAAGAACTGTTTTCTAAACTTGAGCCATCAACCAAAGGGATGACACTGATTGGCCGAACGTTTTCTGCCACCGAGTTTTTAGATGCAAAATATGGCTGGCATAAGGCGAATCTAGCTATGGCTGAGCTATTTGATGAGTTTGATGTCGTACTTTGCCCAACGGTGCCAACACCCGCAGTAAAGCACGGTGAGCTGGTCGCCAGCAAATTAGATGAGTATATGCTGGAGTTTCAGGCCAAGCTAAATAGCAAAATGGTGTCGAGAACGGGGTTTTCGAGCCAATTCGGACAAATGCAGATCAAGCGCGTATTGAGCAAAATGACCTATACTATTTTAGGTAATATGACGGGTTTGCCGGCGGCATCGGTACCGATGTTTATGTCAGATCAGGGTTTGCCCATTGGCATGCAGTTTTATGCCCCGATGGCTCAAGAAGAGCGGATTTTCAAACTTGCGGCCCAAATCGAAAAAGAGCTCGGCTTTAATCAGCCGTTATCATCAGCTTAAGCTAGCCGTAAGCTTGGCTAGCACTGGCAAGTCGAGCAAAAAACCGTGGCTCGGTTGTTCATCCTAAGTGGGGTGAGCGGCTTTGAGCAGCGCGTACAAGGCTGGTTTTCGCGACCGTAAACATGCAAGGTCTGCTGAAAATAGCCCGGGTTATTATCGGCATTTACAAAGTCGCGCAAAGTCGTGCCGCCTTGTGTGATGGCGGATGACAAAACTTGGCGTATTGCCTGGCTCAGCTTGGCATAACGCGCTTTGCTGATTTTCCCAGCGGCTCGTTTGGGGTGGATGCCCGCCAAAAATAACGCTTCATTGGCGTAGATATTGCCTACGCCGACGACGTGTTTAGCGTCCATGATGAACTGTTTTACAGCCACGGTTTTGCCGCGGCTTTTGTTATATAAGTGCTCATCAGAAAAGCCATCTTCTAATGGCTCAGGGCCGAGATGGCGAATCAGCTCATGAGCTTGCCAGTCGTTTTCTGACAATAAAATCGCGCCAAAGCGTCTTGGGTCATGATAGCGCATCTCGCAGTCATTAAAGTAAAAGATGACGTGATCATGTTTGCGTAATGCTTCTAAAGCTGGGCTTTTGCGAATAATGCGCAAGCTACCAGACATACCTAGGTGGATCAGCAGGTGTTGGCCATTCGACAGGCTCAGAATTAAGTATTTGCTGCGACGCTGAATCTTTTGAATTATCAGACCGTCCAGCTGTTGGCTGATGGATTCTGGAATGGGCCAGCGAAGACGGGGTTGGCGAACCTCGATACGCTCGATACGCTGATTGAGAATATGAGGCTCAATACCGCGCTTCGTTGTTTCGACCTCTGGAAGTTCAGGCATGCAGAAAACTCCATAAAAAAAGCCAGCGCGAAGCTGGCTTTCTTGAGTCAGGTGTGAGTTGCCTTAAAACGTTAGACGTTTGCGACCTGGCTCTTTATTTTGCGCTCGGTGTTGTTAACAACACATAACGCGAGCAAAGCATAAAAGTGAGATGGACTTACTTAATCTTCGCTTCTTTGAAAACCACGTGCTTACGAACCTTAGGATCGTACTTTTTGATTTCCATTTTTTCTGGGTTATTACGCTTGTTTTTGGTGATCGTGTAGAAATAACCAGTATCAGCTGTTGATACCAAGCGGATTTTTTCGCGTACTGCTTTTGCCATGACGAGCTCCTAATTAAACTTTTTCGCCACGAGCGCGCAAATCTGCAAGCACGGCGTCGATACCTAATTTATCGATAATGCGCATACCCTTAGAAGATACACGAAGACGAACGTAGCGGTTTTCGCTCTCTACCCAAAAACGATGATGGTGTAGGTTCGGCAAAAAACGGCGACGTGTTTTGTTGTGCGCGTGCGATACATTGTTACCTGTAACCGGGCGCTTACCTGTTACCTGACAAACACGGGACATGATTTACTCCAAAATTCTTGTGCAAACTGCAATTAGGTCGCGTTTTATACCAAATTTAGTTTTTTGAATCAAGGATTTATTGGTTTTTCTTTGATTCTGCGTTTCTTTGGCGAGGGGCAAACGCGAGATGAATTCAGTTGCCTATTACTTGACCTCTTTGCTTTGCGGCACAAAACCATCCGCGGCATCAACGTCTTTGTTTTCAAAAAAGTTTTTACGCTGCTCAGCAAGGTATACCTGGGTTTCGCTTTCCATCAGGTTGAGGTGCTTTTCGTTGATCAATAGCGTTTGATGCTGAAGCCACTCCATCCACGCTTGCTGGGAGACGTTATTTAAGATGAATTCACCATCCGGCCCAGGGAAAGGCTGGCGCTTCAATGCGGGGAGTTCTTTTTGGTGTTTGATGCAAAACACGGTCTCTGTCATGAGGTCCTCACTGTTGGGTTTTGGCGAATTGTAGCAGTTTTTTGATCGCAGCTGGCAGCCCAAGCGAGGCATTTTCGCTCTGCCACGCATAGCGTGGCTCGCTAATCTTGTTTGAAAGCGGCCTGCCCTGAACAATGAACAGGCTGATATTCAGCTCAAAATGGCTAAATACATGCTTGAGTTGCTTCGGATGGTACTGCACCTCATCCGCCTGAATATGCTGATCTTTTAACCACGGTGT
The DNA here is from genome assembly GCA_052032465.1 of Pseudomonadales bacterium. Lineage (GTDB taxonomy): Bacteria > Pseudomonadota > Gammaproteobacteria > Pseudomonadales > JAXHSS01 > JAXHSS01. The sequence goes on along the minus strand of JBPEWS010000068.1, from coordinate 4,737 downwards.
GAGTAAGTCTAAAGGCTCAGCGTTTGCTTTATCTGCGTCATCGGGCTGGTTTTTTGATAGCTCAGGCAATGACCAAAGGCCGCCCCATATCCCTGTTGGCGGGCGCTTTTCGAGCAAAATGCGGCCTTGGCTGTCCTTGCACAAAGCTAAAGTGACGTATTGGGTTGGTTTTTGCTTTTTAGGCTTTTTCCCCGGCAGTTCGGCAATTCGTTGTTCTTTTAGTGCGATGCAACTGCTTGAAACAGGGCAAAGGTTGCAGTCTGGAGAGCTTCGTTTGCAAAGCAGTGCGCCCATATCCATCATGGCTTGGTTGTATTCGCTGAATCGATGCAACGGTGTGTTGTCCTCGGCGACCTGCCAGAGCTGTTTTAGCGTCGCGGCCTTGCCGGGCCAGCCTGAAATGCCAAAATGACGAGCAAGGACGCGTTTCACATTGCCGTCTAAAATGGCGCCATAGCGTTTATGGCCTAAGGATAAGATGGCTCCCGCGGTGGAGCGACCAATGCCTGGCAAGGCCTCAAGGCCTTCGAGTGTATTGGGCAGTTGGCCATGATGCTGCTGGCTGACGATGCCGGCTGTTTTGTGCAGGTTGCGGCCACGTGCGTAATAGCCCAAGCCGCTCCAAAGGGCGAGCACCTCGTCTTGCTGCGCCTTAGCTAAAAACTCAAGCGTTGGAAAAGCATCCATAAAACGCTCGAAATAGGGGATGACCGTGCTGACCTGCGTTTGTTGTAGCATGATCTCCGATACCCAAACGCGATAGGGCGTTGCGGGCTGCTGCCAAGGCAAGGTCTTGCGTCCATGCACATCAAACCAGTTGAGTATCCTTTGGCTAAACAGCTCGCTATCGGTTGTCATTCTAGGTGCTATATGGCCTAGGCGATTAGAAGTTGAACAGGTCTTTAACTTTATTGCCCAGCTCTTCGCCGACTTTGTCTTTTACACGGTCTTCGATTTCTTGCTTGGCTTTGTCAACTTGCTCTTGCGTGCGCTTCTGAACCTCGTCTTTTGCAGCCTGCTCGAGGTCTTGGTTGGCATCTAAGCCCAGACCTAGCTTGTCATTTAGCGCGTTGGTTACGCGCTCCTGTGCGGCTGATTTGGCGATTTGCTGGATAATGGCTCCAGTTTTTTCTTGATTCACTGAGCACCAGCTGCTGGTTGCTTGAAGCAAGTTGCCTTTACATTGAATTGGCCAGCTGACATCCGCTAATTTGACCAGTTCTCCTTTGAATAGTGAAGGTGCTTTAACGTCAAGGTCATAGTCAAAGGTGAGGTTGGCAATATCAAAGTTGCCTGAGCCTGAGAGTGAGTCGGTGGCATTAAGCTTTGCTGATAAGCGGTCGATGTGCATGATGCCGTCCTTAACCTTGGCCGGGAAGCTTAGGTTTTTGAACTCGGTACTTTCAACTAAGTTTTGCGGGATGGCATAACCTTTTTGAGCTAAACCGTACTCGATCAACATCGTGAGCTCTTCGCCAACTTGGTTCACAATTAGCTTGCGCAGGTTCACATCCTTTAATAAAGCGTCGGTTAGATTGATTTGCAAATCGCCATTAAGCTGATCCATCCAGCTGTAAATAGAGTCGCCACTTAGAGTCAGGTTGGTCGAAGAGCTGAGCAAGCCTGTGATGGGCTTTTTATGAATGATGGCTTCAAGCATATCCGGCAAGCTAAGTTGGTTGACCTTATTGCGCACGCTGATTACAGGGGTGTTATTGCGCGCATCGACGGTGATGTCATTGACTACGGTGCCGCCAAGCACCTGCAAGCGGCAGTCGGACATTTTGATCAAGCCGCTATTGGCATTAACGCCACAACGAACATCGTTAAGCGCTTCTTTTTTGAGTGTCAGTTGTCCAACTTGGATCGCGCCATCAAGGTTGAGCTTACGCAATGCTGCGACAGGCAAAACCGCTTTCTTAGAGAAAATCTCGCCGGCTTTCTTTTCTGCTGGCAAGGTCTCGCCCTTTGCTTCGCCTGATTTAGATGGCGGCAAGTAGCGGTCAGCATCAAATTGATCGGCGCTTAGGTTAAAGCCAATCGCCTTAGTGCTTGCCTTGAAGGTGGCCGAGCCGGTTAGCTGAGTTTGATCCAGTGTCGCATTAATGTTCTGGATTTGAATAGCCTTAGGAGTGCCCGCCAGTGCAAATTCGCCTTTAAAGTGGGTTAGTGCTTCTGAGTCAGCTGTGCGAATGGGTTGCTTGGCAAAATTGTCCATAAAAGCTTTAAGGTTCATCGGTGCTAGCTGAATCGAGCCATTGAGTGTTGGGTTCTTCGTGGCTTGACTAACGGCCAGTTGAAAACTCGATTGCATTTGGTCAACAGTGAGGCTGCTGCCTGAGGCGAGCGAAACTCGGTCTTGGTTTTTGTTGAACACCAGCGATGAGGTTTTGAAGTCGATAGGCAATACCTTGGTGCCGATGCCCGTTAGAGTGGTATTGACATCGATGCCTTCAAGCGTGGCAATAAGGTTATTGTCGGCTTGGTTAACCCCAATTTGGCGGACATTAATGTTAGCATTCACAGGATCAGGTGTTTTGCCTTCTAACATAATTTGCCAGACCAAGTCGCTTAATAGGTGTTGTTTGTTTTGGGTATCTAGCTGAACATTTTGATGCGTTTTGAGTTTAGCAGTCATGCCTTTTTGGTCAGCATAAGTTCCATCAAATTGCAGCTCAAAAGGGCGAGTGAGCGAGAAATTCTGAGCAAGCAGCTTGTTGATCGTCAGGTTCATTGCGCTGCCTTTGCCTTTATCGCTAAATAGGATTTGGCTGTCAGTAATCAGGAAGTCTTGAAAGCTCATTGTGAGCGGCTGACCTTCTTTGTTTTCTTCAGGCGCTTGCTCGGCTTCTTCAGGTTGTTTTTTAGCAAGATTCAGCAGCGGGTCAAAGTTGCTACTACCATCGGCGTTTTTCTGATAATCCACATTCAATTCGTTAAGGATGATGGATTTGAGATTCACCTGTTTTGAAAACAGCGGCAAAAATTCGACGCCCAATGCCATTGTGCCAACACCAAGTAACTCTTGGCTGTCTTGCTCATCTTTTAGGCTGGCCTCTTTTAATCGCAAGCCAATAACGGGGTATACCTGCCATTCGATGTCGCCATTTAGGTGCAGGTGGAGCCCAGTTTTTTCATTGACGGTTTCGCTGATTTTTCCTTTAAGCTCATTAAGATCAAAGGCAATGAAGAGATAAATCGCAATAGCGAAAATCAGCAGAACAGCCGCGATAATGACGCGGTAAATCCATTTGAGAGCAGTTTTCATAGTGGTGAATAGCCGTTGGTGATAATAGTTATAAAAATGGGAGCCGTTTAGCTCCCATTAGTTCATAGTTTTTATTTGGCAATCTTTCGGTAGAGGTAAAGCAGAACAACTGCACCGATGACCGAAGCAATGATATTAGCGAGTGACCAACCTGCAACGGTAATGCCCACAAGGCCTGCAAGAAAGTTGCCGATAAATGAGCCGACAATACCAATTAAAATAGTAACGATGAATCCGCCCGGATCTTTGCCCGGCATGACCCATTTGCCCAGTGCGCCGACGATTAAGCCAAACAACAAGGTTGAAATGATTCCCATAGATAACTCCCAGTTTTGTGAAATGTTCGGCCTTTAGTGTACCTTACTTTTGTAGGCTTAGTGTCAAAATCGCGTCGTCACCATCGGCTTTTTTGAAGCCGCAGCTTTTGGCTAATGCGTTGTAAGTCCCAGAATCATTGGCTTTGGGGGTATGCATTTGTTTTGTGCCAAGTTTTGTTTCATGTGCAACAACTTCGCCAACAACGCGAGCGGCGATATCGCGGCCTCGGTTGGCAGGGTGAACAGCAACATGGCTTAGCTCGACAGTTTCGTTATCCAATGTTTTGATTAGCGCGGCGGCGGTGATTTTGCTGTTAAACACGCCAACATAGTAGCGGTAGCCTTCTGGAACTTCGGGTAAAACTTGGCTCAGCAGGCTTTCTGCTTGGGGTAAATCTTGATAGAGCTTTTGGATTTCTTTTTGATGCGTTTCAGTTTGACGCATCTCACTAACAATAACGGGCATGTAGCTGGCCTCAGACGGTATGGAGAATCAGCAAATATTTTACAACGAGGCGCTTTTCAAGGACAATGCCCTCTTTACGATTGAATTGTCAAAAATATGAGCTCATTGCGTCAAGCGAGTGTCAGTCGTGACACATTAGAAACTCAAATTAAAGTCGAGCTAAACCTTGATGGTAGCGGTAAAACCGAGTTCGACACGGGTCTGCCATTTCTTGAACATATGCTGGATCAAATTGCTTGTCATGGCATGTTTGATTTAAAAATTATTGCTAACGGCGACCTTCACATTGATGCTCACCACACAGTAGAAGATATTGGCATTACGCTAGGTCAGGCATTGAAAAAAGCCGTAGGTGACAAAAAAGGGATCAACCGATATGGGCATTCCTATGTGCCTTTAGATGAGGCGCTATCGCGCGTGGTTTTGGATTTGTCGGGCCGTCCGGGCTTGTTTATGAATGTGGACTTTACGCGTGCTGTAATCGGCCAGTTTGATGTTGATCTATTTATGGAGTTTTTCCAGGGCTTGGTGAATCACTCGATGATGACCTTACATATCGATAACTTGACGGGTCATAACGCGCACCACCAAGCTGAAACGGTGTTTAAAGCCTTTGGTCGTGCCTTGCGCATGGCGGTGGCCATCGATGAGCGCAAACGCGATCAAATGCCATCAACTAAAGGCAC
>JBPEWS010000067.1:0-1959 GCA_052032465.1 Pseudomonadales bacterium | reverse complement strand
ACCGGTGAAGACGGTGTAGAAATCATGCTACCCGCTGATGAAGCCAGCCAGCTTTGGCAGCAGTTAATCAACGCAGGCGTTGCGCCTTGCGGCCTAGGTGCTCGAGACACCCTTCGACTAGAAGCCGGCATGAACTTATACGGCAATGATATGGATGAAAGCATTAATCCATACGAAGCTGGCATGGGCTGGACCGTATCACTAGCCGACAGCGAGCGCGATTTTATCGGCCGATCAGCTATTGAGCCATTTGCAAATGCGCCAAAACAGCAATTTGTTGCCATGATCCTTGAAGACAAAGGTATTTTACGCGGAGGCCAAACCGTTGTGCTTAATAGCGGCGAACAAGGCATTATCACCAGTGGCGGCTTTTCACCAACTTTGGACAAGTCGATTGCTCTAGCGCGAGTTCCTGCCACAAAGACATTACAGTCAAACAGTGCCAAGGTGGATCGCCGTGGCAAACTATTAACCGTTTCACTTGTTACCGCACCTTTCGTTCGAAAAGGCAAAGCGGTGTTTAAACCCTTAGGAGAATAACATGAGCCAAGTCCCCGAGAATTTGAAATATATCGATTCACATGAGTGGATTCGCGTAGAGTCAGACGGCACTGCGTTTATCGGCATTACTGACCACGCTCAAGAAGCACTTGGCGATCTCGTTTTTGTCGAGCTACCTGAAGTTGGCGAAACCGTTTCAGCGGGTGAGGAAGCGGGTGTTGTTGAATCGGTTAAAGCCGCCTCTGATATTTATAGCCCACTGTCGGGCGAAATCGTTGCGGTCAACGAAGGCCTTGAAGATGAGCCTGAGATGATCAATAACGATGCCTATGGTGACGGCTGGATTTACCAGATCAAATTCACTGACGAGTCTGAGCTTGACGCTTTACTAAGCGCTGAAGATTACCAAGCTGTTATCGAAGACGAATAATCTTTTTCTACTGACTGATTGACCACGAGCTAATCAATTATGGCCTATACCCCACATACTGCTGACGATATTAAACATATGTTGGATGTCATCGGTGCAAAAAGCATCGATGATCTTTTTGATGAGATCCCTGCTGCCGTTCGAGCAAAACCGCTAAGCGCGATTCCTGACGGACAAAGCGAGATGCAAGTGCTACGCACAATGCAAGATCGAGCGAACCAAGATAGTGGCTACTTGAACTTCATTGGCGCCGGAGCTTATGAACATCATGTTCCAGCAGCAGTCTGGGAACTGGCCACGCGTGGCGAGTTTTATACGGCCTATACACCGTATCAAGCAGAAGCAAGCCAAGGCACGCTGCAGGTTATTTTCGAATATCAAACCATGATGGCCAGCCTTACCGGCATGGATGTTAGTAACGCAACGGTGTATGACGGTGGCTCTGGTCTAGCAGAAGCGGTTTTGATGGCGATTCGAGCTAACCGAAAGTCAAAATCAAACCAAGTATTGATCGCTGATAATGTTAACCCTCGCTACACGCAGGCGACAAAAGCCATCGTTGAAAATCAGGAAGTGTCTTTACAGTCACTGCCATTTGATTCGGCAACCGGTGTGATCGACACCAGTCACCTAGGTGAGTTTGAAGGGCAAGACTTTGCCGCTTTGATCATTGCTCAACCTAACTTTTTCGGCTGTCTTGAAGATGTAGATGCTCTCACCGACTGGGCACATGCTCAAGGCATGTTGGTTATTGCCGTAGTAAACCCAACCAGTCTTGCCCTGCTAAACCCTCCTGGTCAATGGGGCGAAGCAGGTGCTGATATCGCCGTGGGTGATGGCCAGCCGTTAGGCGTGCCATTGTCATCAGGTGGTCCATATTTCGGCTTTATGTGCTGCAAACAAAAGATCGTACGCCAAATGCCAGGGCGAATCATCGGCCAAACCGTTGATCTTGATGGCAACACAGGCTACGTCTTGACCTTGCAAGCCCGAGAGCAGCATATCCGCCGCTCTAAAGCCACATCCAA
>JBPEWS010000066.1:0-2530 GCA_052032465.1 Pseudomonadales bacterium | reverse complement strand
GACTGAGTTAATTGAGCAATATCAGAAATCAGATGTTTTCGTTTTCCCCAGTTACTACGGCGAGGGAATTCCAAAGGTTTTACTAGAAGCCAGTGCAATTGGCAGGCCTTGTGTTACTACGGATCATCCAGGCTGTAGAGATGTTATCAAAGAAGCAGGCTCAGGGTTATTGGTTAAGCCAAAATCAGTTCAGTCGCTTGTTAATGCATTGGAGTTGTTAGCTGAGGATAGAGAAAAACGTATTGAGTTTGGAAAAAAAGCAAGGAGCTGGATTGAGAAGAATTCTGATGCTCATGTAATTGCATCACATCACGTCAAAATCTTTGAAGGTAAAATTAAGTGAAAATCGCCATAACAGGAGCTTCTGGCTTTATCGGCCGGGCGTTGACCTCTTTTTTAGCTGAGCAGGGCCACGAGCTGTTGCTTTTGGTACGAGAGGGGCAGCAGTGTTTGAGCTTTTCCAAGCAGCGTCAGCAGCAACGTTTTGACCTTGAGCAGCCTGAGCGTATCGAGATGCTGGATTTACAGGGCGTTGATGCCCTGATCCATTGCGCGGGTTTAGCGCATGATTTAAGCACGAGCGCGCTTAGTGAAGAGCATCGCTATGATCGAGCGAATCATCAGACGGCTGTTTTGCTGGCGCAACAATGCAAGCAACAGGGTGTGGACCACTTTATTTTTCTTTGCACGTCAAAAGTTCATGGTGCAAACACGACATCACCATTAACTGAAAGCTCGGCTTTTGATGCGCAAACGGCTTACACGCGCTCTAAAGTAAAGGCCGAGCAGGGTATCCAGCAGTGTCTTGAGGGTTCTGCCACCGCATTCACGATAATTCGCCCGTCACTGGTGTATGCGCTGGATGCCAAGGGTAATTTCGCGCAGCTATTAAAACTGTGCCGCTCCACGTTGCCTATTCCGTTGGCGCAAGCAAAAGCGCATCGGCAAATGTTGAGCCGAGACACGCTGGTGGCATTTATTCATGCTTGCTTGAGCCATGAGCAAGCGCGCAATCAGGTGTTTTTATTGTCAGATAAGCAGGCCATTTCAACGGCAAATCTAGTGAGAGCGCTTCGAGAGGGAATGGGCCAGTCTGCAAAACTTTGGCCGATACCGGCTCTTTGCATAAAGCTTGGCTGTCGTTTAGTCGGCAAACCTCAGTGGTATGAGCAATTGTTTCTTCCCTTTGAGCTGGATGTCAGCAAAGCTGAACAGGTAATGTCTCTCGAGCAAACGGGGCACTACCGTGACTTTGTGGGCTTGGGCCAAGCCTATTTGAATGAGCAATTGGCTAAGGAGTCTTCGGCATCATGATGCATCTACTGATTTTTATGGTTGGTGTCGCTTGGGCGAGTTGGCTATTTACGCGGCTTTTTCGTTTTGTTGCTTTGCGCTCGAACTGGTTTGATACACCGAACCAGCGGAGCTCACATGTAACGCCAGTGCCATCGGGAGCTGGGCTTGGGTTTATGGCCGCTTGTTTGCTGACTTGGTGGTTTATGGCTCCTTTTAACCCTTTAGGTGCTGATTCGGCGATCACCATTATTGCTGCCAGCGCGGTGCTTGGGTTATTAGGTTTTGTAGATGACCGTATTGAGCTTGGCGCTAGAGTGCGCTTTTTTGCTCAGCTTTTGGCATCGATCATCGTTATTGCTCAGCTCGGTGGTTTTGCTCCATTAAGTTTGTTTGACGTAGTAATACACCCAAAGCATGTGCTGGCCTTAATGTTTGCGGCCCTTTGGCTTTTATGGATGACTAACCTAACCAATTTTATGGATGGGATCAATGGCTTGGCAGCAGCGCAAATCTTGTTTGTTAGCGCTGTTTTTGGCGGGTTTTATTGGCAGTTGGGCAGTTTCGGTTTGGCCGCATTTTGGTGGGTAATAAGTGCTGCAATGATCGGCTTTTTACCGCTTAATTTTCCTCATGCTCGAGTGTTTATGGGCGATGCTGGCAGTGTGTTTTTGGGCTTTTTGGTTGCTGGTATGGCTATCTGGATGGGTTGGCAAAACCCTGACTTTTTCTGGCTGACCGTCATTCTTATGTCGACCTTTATTACCGATTCAACCATGACCTTGCTGCGCCGTTTGATTAAACGCGAGCGACTGTCGCAAGCTCATCGATCGCATATTTACCAAAGGCTAGCTCAGGCCTTGGGCTCTCATGCCAAGGTGGTCGGCTTGTATTCTATGATCAATGTAGTTTGGGTATTGCCTGTAGCCTATGGCGTGTTTAAGGGCTACTTTAGCTCACCGCTGGTCGCTATGATGGCCTGTTATTTGCCATTATTGGGTATTTGGCTCGCCCTACACCAGCGACTAAAACTTGATTAGTCGAAGGGCTTGATTAGTCGCTGAGTTAGTCGCAGGGCAGAACAGCGACGATGTTTGCGAGAGCAAGCTTAAGCTTGCTTTTGGAACAGCAGGTCCCAAACGCCGTGGCCTAAGCGAATACCTCGTTGTTCAAACTTGGTCACCGGACGCCAGTCTGGGCGAGGGTAGTAGCCACCTGTTGGGCTAAGGTTTTGAAA
>JBPEWS010000065.1:0-7152 GCA_052032465.1 Pseudomonadales bacterium | reverse complement strand
CATGCGAAAAGCGCAGAATTTAGCCAATCAACGGAGCGAAAAATGAATTTTGACGAATTAGCCACCCTCATCAACCTCAATTCCTATACAAAAAATAAAGCTGGCGTTGATGACAATATGGTCATTTTTTCTAAATGGATGACCGAATTAGGCTATCAAATCGAACGCCACCCGCGAGAGCAGATTGGCGATCATATTCATTACCTTTCGCAAAAAAAAGACGGCAAAAAAGTACTGCTTCTTGGGCATTCGGACACAGTTTTTCCACCGAATACCTTCACCGACTTTAGCGAAGACGATGAGTGGATTTATGGTCCGGGTGTTTGCGATATGAAAGGCGGCAACTATGTCGCATTACAAGCGCTTCGAAATATTCACAGCGCGTCGGGCAGTATCCACAATATCGACATGCTGATTGTCAGCGATGAGGAAACCGGCAGTGACGACAGCAAAGCCTTAACAAAAGAGATCGCAAAAGACTACGACTTATGTCTTGTCTTTGAGGCAGCTGGCCCTGACCACGATGTTGTCATTGCAAGAAAAGGGGTCGCTACGTTTTTTATCCAAATTGAAGGCAAAGGCGCCCATGCCGGCAACCACTATGTCGATGGCATCAATGCCAACCTTGAGGCCGCTCACTTGCTGATCGCTTTAACCGCGCTAACGGACCTAGAAAAAGGCACGACCGTTAATGCCGGCAAAATGCGCGGCGGCTTGGGCGCGAATACGATTTCACCTCAGGCGGAGCTCGTGGTTGAAACACGCTTCACACAACAAAGCGAATGGCAGCGCTTGAAATCAGCCATGGAAAATATCCAGCAATTCAGCCAAGTTGAAGGTACAAAAATCAGCGTCACCGGCGGCCTACAACGCGATGTGATGGAGTACGACGATAAACAACAAGCACTCGTTAACGAGATTGAGCAGATCTTGGGCCAACCCTTAACTTTAGAACGCCGCGGCGGCGTTAGTGACGCCAATGTAGTGTCAGGCGCTGGCACGCCTGCTCTTGACGGCTGGGGGCCTTTCGGAGACGGCGATCACACGGTGCATGAGCGCGCACTTAAGTCCAGCTTCACCCGTCGCATCAATGAAGTCACGCAAATTCTTAGCCACTATAATGGCCAATAAAAATGGCCAATAAAGCAACGGCCACTTAAGCTTGGATAATTGATACGATTATCGCCATGCATCGCTGTAATAGTGGCCAAGCATAGCGGACAAGCTTGGCAAGCGCTCATGAGATAAATGGGCAGATCCGACTTTGTTTATGCCAGATCAATATAAGCAGTTATCAAGCTAAACTTTTTTGATATAGAAAAAGCCGCTATAATGCCTGCCCATTTGACCACAAATCGGGTCAACTCAGACAAGATTGAGGATTTATGTACCAATATTCTGAACTCGATAAACAGATCTTGAACGACCGCGTTGCGTTGTTCAAAGACCAAACCGAGCGTTACCTAGATGGCCAACTCGCTGAAGATGAGTTTCTGCCTTTGCGACTTCAAAACGGCTTATACGTACAGCGCTACGCGCCTATGATGCGTATTGCGGTTCCATATGGCTTAATGTCCTCAAAGCAGCTTCGCGTTCTTGCTCAAATTAGCCGTGACTATGACAAAGGCTATGTTCACGTTTCAACGCGTCAGAATATTCAAATCAACTGGCCTGAGCTTTCTGAAGTGCCTGAAATTTTGGAAAAGCTCGCTGAAGTCGAAATGCATGCCAACCAAACCTCAGGTAACTGCATCCGCAACGTGACATCTAACCAGTTTGCCGGCGTTGATAAAGACGAGATCGAAGATCCACGCCCGTGGTGTGAAATTATTCGCCAATGGTCAACTTACCATCCTGAATTTGCGTTCTTACCACGTAAATTTAAAATCGCCGTTAGCGCCAATAAAACCGTTGATCGCGCTGTCGTAAAAGCACATGACATTGGTCTTTACCTTCGCCATAAAGACGGCCAGACTGGCTTTGAAGTGCTTGTTGGCGGTGGCTTGGGCCGTACGCCAATTATTGGCCAAACGGTTGAAAACTTTATCCCTTATCAAGATATTCTGGCTTACTTAGAAGCCATTTTACGTGTTTATAACCGTCATGGCCGTCGCGACAATAAATACAAAGCACGTATTAAAATCTTGGTTAAAGCGCTGGGCGTCGATGCGTTCCGTGAAAAAGTTGAGGCCGAGTTTGAAATACTAAAAGGCGGTTCACTGACACTTGATGCAGCTTACGTAGAAAAGATGGCTCAATACTTCACCAAGCCAGCCTACGAAACGGCCGAGAACTTACCGCAAGTCTTGCTTGATGCCTTGGATGATAAAACGTTCAAGCGCTGGTACCAGCGCAATGTTCATGAGCATATGCAAACCGGCTACGCGATTGTCACCGTTAATACCAAAGAAACTGCACGTGCACCTGGCGACGTCAGTGACTATGAGCTTGAGCAATTAGCTGACTTAGCAGATCGCTACTGCTTTGGGCAAATTCGCAGCACCCATGACCAAAATTTTGTGCTCGCTGATGTTCGCCAAGACCAGCTACCTGAGCTCTATGCCACACTCAAATCATTAGGTTTCGCCGATCCAACCATCGGCCTGATCAATGACATTATTTGCTGTCCTGGTGGCGACTTCTGTGCACTAGCAAATGCTAAGTCCATCCCGATTGCCGAGTCTATTCAACGTCAGTTTGATGATTTGGATTATGTCTTTGATATTGGCGAGCTAGAGCTCAATATCTCAGGCTGTATGAATGCTTGTGGCCACCACCATGTGGGCAATATTGGTATTTTGGGCGTGGATAAGAAAGGCGAAGAGTTCTATCAAATCCAGCTAGGCGGTAATAGCGGCCTTAATGCCTCACTTGCTAAGGTGCTTGGCCCTGCGCTAAAAGCTGAAGAAATGCCTGGCGCTGTTCAGACACTCATTGATGTCTTCTTAGAGCATCGTCAAAACGATGAACAATTCATCGATACTTATGAGCGTATTGGCATGAACCCATTCAAGGAGCGTATTTATGCACAATCCTAAGCAGATCATCAAGCAAGGTCAGATCATTGATAATCCATGGGTGATTCTCGACAACGAACAATCAGTCAGCGACCTCGGTGAAGGCCAAAACCCAATCGTTAGCTCTGATCAGTGGCTAGAACAGATCAGCCAATTGGCGAATATTCGCCCACTGGGCATCTTGCTAAAACCCGATGAGGACCTAACCGCATTAAGCGAGCACTTAGCTCAGTTTGATGTGATTGCGGTAGACTTTCCAAAATTTGCGGATGGCCGCGGCTACTCTATTGCTCGTGAACTTCGCCAAACCTATGGTTATCAGGGCGAAATTCGCGCTGTCGGCGATGTCTTACTGGATCAACTGTACTACATGCAACAGGTAGGCTTTGATGCTTTTGCCCTTCGAGAAGACCTTTCTTTAGAACGTGGCTTAGCGTCATTTAACGACTATAAAGAAAACTACCTCGGCCCAACTTACCAGCATAATCCGTGGTTTAAGCGCGCGTAAAACTTACGCTTAACCACAACCTCGGCTATCAACCGCGCGGGCCAAACCTAAACAGCGCTAATGACGTCAAGTCATCAGACAACGTCTTTAGCAAACTCGCGCGGCTGACCCTGATCATCGATGGCCACATAGGTAATCAGGGCGCTTGCAGCTAATGCTTGGTTTTGCATCGCATGCTGCTTACTTGTCCAGACCTGCACCTCAACGGTAATCGACGTACGCCCTTCCTTCAGCATAATCACATGACAGCGGCACACATCACCGACCGCAACAGGCAGCTTAAACAACACATCGTTCATCGCAACCGTCGCAACACGGCCTTGAGCCACTCGATGGGCAAGCACTGCACCGGCTAAATCCATCTGTGACACCACCCATCCGCCGAAAATATCACCCTGATAATTAGCATCCTTTGGCATAGCAATCGTTTGAAGACATAGCTCGCCACTCAACTCATTTAGCACATCTTTAATCGTATTCATCACACTCTCTTATAAACATAAAGCTCCATTATCAATGCAGCAATTGAGGCAGGTAATCGACTAAATCGCTGGCCAGCAACCCGCGCTGACCGATAATCTCAGCCGCCTGATCACCTGCCTCAGCGTGTAAACACACGCCTCTAATCGCCGCTTCCCAAGCCGATAAACCCTGCGCCCACAAGCCAGCAATAATGCCCGTGAGCACATCTCCCATACCGCCAGAGGCCATGCCCGGGTTGCCGCCCAAGCAAATCATAGCGGTTTTCTGTAAGCTCGACGGTGCGGCAATCACTGAACCCTGACCTTTTAGGATGACAATACAGCGATAGCGATCTGCTAACAGCTGCGCGCTGCCTAATCGATCAGCCTGCACCTGCGCAATGGTTTTACCGAGCAGCCTTGCCGCCTCACCGGGGTGTGGCGTTATAATCATCTCGGACATTGCCTCAGCTACATCATACTGAGCATTCGCTAAAATATTCAGCGCATCTGCATCGAGCACTTTCGGTGTCGCCGCCAATGGCTTATTCATTGCTTGTTTCATAATGCTTTTCGCCCACTCCGACTGTCCGAGCCCTGGCCCAAGCGCAAGCACACTCACTTTATTGCATAAATCGTGCAAGGCCTCGCCCTCAGCGAACGGCTGCACCATACACTCCGGCCGGCACTGCAATACGAGCGGCACATGTTCCTGCCGAGTGATCACTTGCATCAAGCCAACGCCCGTTCGCGCCAGCGCCATACTCGACAGCATAATGGCGCCGCCCATACCCAAGTCGCCACCAATTAATGCCACTTTTCCAAAACTGCCTTTATGCGAATTACCGACTCGCTCAGGCAGACTCGGCAACAAACTATATGAGACGAGCTGAGCCAGTGGCTGCTGATCAACAACGCATTCAGGCGCGATAGATAAGGTATCCAAGCTTAGACACCCCACATAATCTGGGCCGTCTTGGGTAAAGGCTCCTGCTGAAAGACCGATAAAACTTAAGGTTTGATCAGCACGTATAGCACAGCCCAGCACACTGCCAGTATCTGCCTCAATTCCAGAAGGTAAATCCAGCGATAAAACATGAGCATTTAACTGGTTCACCGCCTCAATGACGCGCTTTGCCTGCCCCTCAATCGGGCGGCTTAAACCGATACCAAATAGGCCATCAACCACCCAGCTAGGCTGGTTCTCGTCATACGAGTAAGTTTCTAGCCACTGCTCAGAGCTGATAGGGTTTACACCTTCTTTAAGCGCCCAGTCACGCGCCTTCTGAGCAGCGCTGGATAATTGCCGCTGGTCGCCTACGGTGACCACTAACGGCTCCATGCCTGCAAGTTTCGCATAATAGGCAACCACCCAAGCATCGCCGCCATTATTCCCCGCGCCCGCAAGAACCAACAAGCTCTTGTTAGCGCCAAACTGATCATCGTCAAGCTCATGATCGCCAAGCTTATGAGCATCGCTCTCTTGATCTATGCCAATACTGGCTTCAGCTTCAGCCTGCTGCATAGAAGCTGAAATCATTTGCCATGCCGCCTTGCCAGCTCTTCGCATCAGCTCAAAGCCGTCATCACCGATTTGCTTAATCGCCAAAGTGTCTATCGCTCGCTGGCTCGCCACGCTGTAGACTTTGTCTAAAGCATCACAGGAGCTCTCAAAAGATGGTGTCATTACTATCATATGTTTTTCCTATCATTGCTCTAGCTTAACAAGAAAAGCCCTCTATTGATAAACCTTGCGCCCACCTATTGATCGCTGTGTTTGTATAGTCTATCTCTAACATGTCGCCCATTTGGCCAAAAAAAACCCCGCAAAAGCGGGGTTTTCTCTTGAGCTGAAGTATTACTAAGCAATCAAGGCTTTAACTTGCTTCAGTCTTTGGTTTGTCAGCATCACTTTTTGATGCAGATTTTTGCGCCATCATCTGACGATACGCTTCACGCGGATCATTATAGGCACGCTTTGGCGGCTCTTGTTCAGCTACTGGCTTCTCTGCAGGCTTTGCTTGCGCTTTAGGCTCAGACTTTTGCTCTGCCTTTGGCTGCTGTTCTTTCGGCTGATGCTCAGCAGGCTTCTGTGCCTTTGACTCGGGCTTTTGCTCTGCTTTATCTACTTTAGGCGCCGACGTTGCTGGCTTTTCAGCGGATGGCTTTGCCACTGGCAATTGCTCAGTTTTAGCCGCTTCAACCTTTTCGGGCTTGTCTGCCTTAAGCTCGCTGTTCACCGCTTTGTTTTTATTGCGCGGATCATTTTTTGCCAATGCACCGTCATTTACTGGAGCTGTTGTGTCAGTTCGCTTATCTGCCACTGGCGCTTGCGCCGCTTTATCTGCGCTTGGCTTAGCTGAGGCATCAGACGTATCTCGCGAAGTTGATTGACGCGTGTCCGTATTTTGAGCTTTCGAACGATCATCTTGAGATCGGCTTTTGCTCGATGAACGGTTAGACGATCGATTCGACGTCTTAGACTCAGAAGAAGCATCCGAGCGCTTATCTGATCGCTGCTTTTTATTTGAGCTTGAACTATTCGCGCTTGATGAGTTCGATGATGAGCGGCTGTTCTTGCTAGACGAGCGATTATCATTGCTTGATCTGCTTGATTTCTTGCCACCGCTTGTGTTGTTGCCACTGCTATCTTTAGCGGATGTCTTATCCTTATCGTTGCCATTATCACGGTTGGTAATGGTTTTCTGATTCGATGGCGTGATCTGCGCATTTGTCTGACGACGACCACGTGACTGACCACGAGAACGCGAACGGCTATTGCTCGAACCATTTGAGCGCTTGCTCTTTTCTTCAGCCTCGGCTTCTTCAACCAAAGTTAGACCAAAGAACTGCTTAACACGCTTGATCAAGCTCACCTTGTCTTCTTGTGTTGGTTGTTGCTCTGGGGCAGGAGTATGCGCGATTCGGCCCACGGCTGGTTTCGTGTGTGACGCTGGTGGCGTTTTTGGCTTGTCCAAATAGCTTTGATCTTCATGAGACTTAATCGGCTCAATTCGGTGACTTAGCTCACCTTGCTGGCCGCGATCTTTGTTTTTAATGCGCTTAATTTCGTAATGCGGCGTCTCAAGGTTTAGGTTCGGGATAATCACCAAACGTGTTTTATAGACACTTTCCAAACGAAGCATTTCTTCACGTTTCTCGTTGA
>JBPEWS010000064.1:0-2561 GCA_052032465.1 Pseudomonadales bacterium | reverse complement strand
TCTAGCCCTAAGTCTTTGACTTCTTTGACCATGCGCGTGAGTTCAGGCATGGACTTGCTCGGTGGTGAGCGCCAAGCAGCTCCCATACAAAAGCGAGTTGAGCCAGCGGCTTTGGCGGCTTTGGCTTGCTCGATCACTTCTTCAACCACCGCTAGGGGTTCTTTTTCTAGTTCGGTATTATGGTGGCCGCTTTGCGAGCAGTAGCCACAGTCTTCAGGGCAGGCGCCAGTTTTAATGCTCATTAATGTGCTCATTTGCACTTCGTTGGGGTTGAAATGCTCACGATGGACTTGCTGCGCTTTGAACAATAAGTCGTTGAATGGCAGTTCGTATAATTCGCGAATCGTTGAAAGCTTGACTGAGTTGGCTCTTGCCGCAGGTGGAATATAAGGCGTGACTTGGCTCATGGGGACTCATGGTGTTGAAATTCTAAAACTGAGTTTTATCATAAGAAGATCAAGGAAGGAGTCAACGTGAAAGGAAAGTTTTGGTTAACATCTCAGTTTGCCCGCTTGGCGCTGCAACGGTGTTTGGGCTGTGATTTGGCTCTGCCGAAAACATCGCCAGTTTCGTCTTCGGGCTGCAGCTCGGATGTTTGGTTGTGTCCAAGCTGCCAAGGTGACCTACCTTGGCTGGGCTCGGTTTGCTTATTTTGTTCGATGCCGCTTGCAGAAAACGCCGTAGTTCAAACATGCGGACAATGCCAGCAAAAAGCAGCTCAGCAGGGGCCGGCTAAAGGCTTTATGGTTGCGCCTTTTGCTTATCAAGCGCCAATTGATCAGTGGATACATGCGTTTAAGTTTAGCCGTTTATTTGGCTACGATGAGTTTTTGGCGGATTTGATGGCAAGCTATATTGCGGATTTTTATTCAGCTCAGGGTTTGCCGTTGCCACAATGCCTCATTCCCGTGCCTTTGCATCGCCGGCGTTTTTGGTCTCGTGGCTATAATCCCGCAGGGTTGTTAGTTCAATGTTTGGCGCATCGCTTAGGCCTGGCTTTTGATGCACGCGCACTAAAACGACATCGACATACGCAAGTGCAGCGTGAACTCAAGCGCAAGCAGCGACTGGCTAATGTCCGAGATGCTTTTACAGCCTCAGAGTCGCTGGCCTATCGCCATATTGCCCTGATTGACGATGTGCATACTTCAGGAGCCACGGCAGAGGCGTGTCAGGCGGCTTTATTGCGAGCTGGTGTTGAGCAGGTGGATATTTGGGTGTTGGCGAAAAATCTGGGCGATTAGTCCAAATAACCGTCTTGTCTTAGCTGGCGCTCAATACGCTGAGCCATTGCTTGAGTCCAAACGGTATTAATTCGTTGCATTTGCATGCTGATATTGCGCATATTGCTGAGCATTTTTTGGCCGACTTCTGAGCGATAAAAAGCGTTCATTTGCTCCATATCTTCTTTGGTGAACAGCTCTTTGTAGATCGCTAGGTTTTGCTTATGCAAGGTGTCGGTGTCTTTAGAAATCTCGCGTTCGAGGTCTTGCCAATAATCCTCAGGAACATTGGGGAAGTTGGTTTTGATTTGAGTCAGCAGGTTTTTCGATAGCTTTTCAGCAAGGCCATAGCCGCCAGTGTACTGAGTAAACTCAATGATTTGGGCATCGGTTGGCGTTTCGGCCTGAACCGTTTGAACGCTGAATGCGAATACGGCGAATAGTAGGGCTACAAATCTCATGGTCTCACCTGTTTTGCTTATCTTTTTGACGCAATACTGCGTTCTGGGTTCATCATAAACTGAACGATTTTTTGATCAAGCGCAAGTTTTCTTCCACGGCGATTATAATAATTGCCATTGATCTGGCAGGTGGCGATCAAAAAACGGAAATATTCACGGTAACGTTTTGGCAGGGGTTTTTGTGGTTGATGCCAAAAGCTTGCCAGTGGTTGTTGATCCGTCAGCCCTTCAACATCGTATACCGCCTCGCCAATCACTTTAGTGGGGCATTGGTGGTGAATTGACTGGATACCTGTGGTGCTGTTGAGCGTGACCAAGCCTTCAGCCTCGTCTAATAATGTCGGCAGGTGGCCGCCTTCAAGAACTAGGCTGCGCTCAGACAGGCCGTGTTTATGTAGCAGCGCTTTGCTGATGTTGCGCCAAGATTTTAAATGACTGTCCAAAGGATGGGTTTTGATCACCAATTGCAAATCTTTGGGAGCATGCTGAGCAAAGTTTTGAATGACGTCGTCTAAAAATTGCTCAAAATCGTCATATGGTGAGTGAAACAACACTTGTGCATCGTATTCAAGCTGAAGCGGTAATAGAAAAAAGCGCGGCTTTTTATCTAAAAACGCTGACATGAGTGCTTCACCTCGCTGTAATAACCGGCCACGGTGTGGGGCTAGTTTTAGCCAAGCACCCAGCTCTGGGCCAATAGCGACTTTGCGATGCGTAGTGAAATATTTGAAACGATGTTTAAAAAAACGGTTAAACGTCATAATGCCAAGATAGTGCTTGATGACATAGAGCACCATGGGTGTGGTCACGGCGCCGATTTGCTCACTCTCAATGTCAATCTGCTCCAGCGCATCGGGTGAGTGCTCCATGAAACGCG